>JANMYG010000373.1:0-18047 GCA_031381865.1 Betaproteobacteria bacterium
ACGCACTGGGATACGCCCACGCCACGATCATCGGCTGTGTGCTGCCCAGGGGCGACGCCCCCGAGCCGATCACGCTGGCCAACGGTTGAGCGCTGCGCAACCCGGAACGCCGTTCAGACCCTGCGCCGTTCGGACTGAGCCTGCGCCGTTCGGGCCGAGCCTGCGCCGTTCGGACTGATACGCTTTGGCGTTCAATCACAAGGACCGTTCACCCTGAGCCCGTCGAAGGGTCGAAGCCTTAACGCCCTTCGATCCACCGGCAGTCTCGCGACAAGTCAACCCAGCTTCTTGCGCAGCAGGTCGCTGGCCTGTTGCGGGTTGGCTTTGCCCTTGCTGGCCTTCATGATTTGACCGACCAGGGCGTTGAAGGCCTTGTCCTTGCCAGCCTGGAACTGGGCCACGTTGTCGGGGTTCGCGGCGATCACGTCGTCCACGATCTTCTCCAGCGCACCACTGTCGTTCTGCTGCGCCAGATCCATCCGCACCACGATGCGCTCGACCGCGCCGTCGGCCGTCGGCATGGAGAGCGTTCCGCCACCTGCAAGCACCTGTGTCCCGATCGACCAGAGCTCGGGGAAAAGCACATCCTTTGCCGCCTTGCCGTGGATCTTGCCCGCACCCAACAAGGCCAGCATTTGCGCCAGGGCTTCGGGCGGGACGGGACAGTGCTCGATACCGATCTCCTGGGCGTTGAGCCGCCGCGAAACCTCGCCCATGATCCAGTTGCTGGCCAGCTTCGGTTGCGCACATAGGCTGGCCGTGGTCTCGAAGTACGCCGCCATCGCCTTGCTCTGGGTGAGCTGGGCGGCATCGTATTCGGGCAGGCCGTACTGCGCCACGAAACGGCTGGCCATGGCGCGCGGCAACTCCGTCATCGCGGCGCGCACCTGTTCGATCCATTGCGGCGCGATCACCAGCGGCGGCAGGTCCGGGTCGGGGAAGTAGCGGTAGTCGGCAGCGTCTTCCTTGGTGCGCATGGCGCGGGTTTCGCCGCTGTCGGGGTTGAACAACACGGTGGCCTGGCGGATGGCGTGGCCGTCTTCGAGCTGCCCGATCTGCCAGCGCAGCTCGTAGTCGATCGCCTGCTGCATGAACTTGAAGCTGTTGAGGTTCTTGATCTCGCGCCGGGTACCGAGCGCCGCGCCTGGCCGGCGCACCGACACGTTGGCGTCGCAGCGAAAGCTGCCTTCCTGCATGTTGCCGTCGCAGATGCCGATCCAGGTGACGATCTTGTGCAGCTCGCGCGCGTAGGCGACGGCCTCGGCGCTCGAGCGCATGTCGGGCTCGGTCACGATCTCGAGCAGCGGCGTGCCGGCGCGGTTCAGGTCGATGCCGGACTGGCCGACGAAGTCTTCATGCAGCGACTTGCCGGCGTCTTCTTCCAGATGCGCCCGCACCAGCCGCACCGAGCGTTTTTCGCCGTCCAGGTAGAACTCGACCTGCCCGCCCTGCACCACCGGGATCTCGAACTGGCTGATCTGGTAACCCTTGGGCAGGTCGGGGTAGAAGTAGTTCTTGCGCGCAAAGACGCTGCGTGGCGCGATGTGCGCGCCGATCGCCAGGCCGAACCGGATCGCGCGTTCCACCGCGCCGCGGTTCATGACCGGCAGCGTGCCCGGCAGCGCCAGGTCGACCGCGCAGGCCTGGGTGTTGGGCGCGGCGCCAAAAGCGGTCGAGGCGCGGCTGAAGATCTTGGAGCGCGTCGACAGCTGGGTGTGGGTCTCGAAACCGATCACGACTTCGTAGCCGTGTACCAGCAGGCTTTTCGAGGCGGCGCGCGCGGCGCTGGCCGGCGCCGCCGATGCGGGGTTGGATTCGCTGCTTGTGTTCATGTTCAGAACCCCGGCGGCTTGCAGTGGTGGAAGTCGGTGGCCAACTGGAACTGGTGCGCCAGGTTGAGCAACCGCGCCTCCTGCAGGTAGTTGCCGATCAGCTGGATCCCCACCGGCAGGCCGCCGTCGCCGAAGCCGGCCGGCAGGCTCATGCCCGGCAGGCCGGCCAGCGACGCGGGCAGGGTGAATATGTCGGCCAGGTAATTGGCGACCGGGTCGTCGCTTTTCTCCCCGATCTTCCAGGCCACCGTCGGCGCGACCGGCCCGGCGATCACGTCGCACTGGCGGAACGCCTGCTGGAAGTCGTCCGCCACCATGCGGCGGATCTTCTGCGCCTGCAGGTAATAGGCGTCGTAATAACCGTGCGACAAGACGTAGGTGCCGATCATGATGCGGCGCTTGACTTCGTCGCCGAAGCCTTCGGCGCGCGTCTTGCGGTACATGTCCAGCAGGTCCTTGTATTCGTGGGCACGGTGGCCGAACTTGACGCCGTCGAAGCGGCTCAGGTTGCTCGACGCCTCGGCCGGCGCGATGATGTAGTAGACCGGGATCGACAGCTCGGTGCGCGGCAGCGAAATCGGCACCCGCACGGCGCCCAGGCGTTCGTATTCGACCAGCGCGCCCTCGACCGCGGCGCGCACGTCGCTCGCCACGCCGGGGCCGAAAAATTCCCGCGGCACGCCGATGCGCAGTCCGCGCACGGGATCGTCGAGCGAGCGCGTGTAATCCTCGGCGGGCTGGTCGAGCGAGGTCGAATCACGGTCGGGATCGGGCCCGCACATGGCGCCCAGCAGCAGCGCGCAGTCGCGCGCCGTGCGCGCCAACGGCCCGGCCTGGTCCAGGCTGGAAGCGAAGGCGACCATGCCGTAGCGCGAGGCGCGCCCGTAGGTCGGCTTGATGCCGGTGATGCCGCAGAACGACGCCGGCTGGCGGATCGAGCCGCCGGTGTCGGTGCCGGTGGCGGCCGGCGCCAGCCGCGCCGCCACGACCACCGCGCTGGCGCCCGAGGAGCCACCCGGGATGTGGGCCGTGTTCCACGGATTGGGCACCGCCACCGGGTCGGTGTGGCCGACCGGGGCGACGGCCGAATTCTCGTTCGAGGAACCCATCGCGAACTCGTCGCAGTTGAGCTTGCCCAGCGTCACCGCACCCTGCTGCGCGAGCCTGGCGACCACCGTCGCGTCGAACGGCGAGCGGTAGCCGCGCAACATGCGCGAGCCGGCCGTGGTGGCGAAGTCCTTGGTGACGAAGATGTCCTTGTGCGCCAGGGGAACGCCTTCGAGTGTTCCGCCCTGGCCCTGCGCCAGCCGCTGGTCGGCGGCGCCGGCCTGGGCCAGCGTGACCTCTTCGTCGCGCGCAAGGTAGACGCCCAGCGCATCGTGCGCCTGGGCGCGCCGCAGGAAGTGCTGTGCCGCCTCGCGTGCGGAGACCTTGCGCCGACGCAGCTGCTCGACCAGTTGCGTGAGGTCGAGGTCATGGAGTTCGGTCGTGGATGGCGTCATCTCGGGCGGATCGTGGCGGCGGCTTGGGGCGCGTGCGGGCGTAGCTGGCAGGTCTTCATTCGAGCACCCTGGGGACCAGGTACAGGCCGCCGTCCACCGCCGGCGCGCTGCGCTGGTTGGCGTCGCGGGTGTCGAATTCGCTCACGACATCCTCGCGCAGGCGCAACGCGATGTCACCAATGGTTGCAAACGGGTGCGGCAGTGGTTCGATGCCGTGGGTGTCGACCGCGCGCATCTGCTGGACCACGTCGAAAAAACCGTTGAGCTGGGTAAGCATGCGCTCGCTCTCGGCGGGCGCCAGCTCGAGACGCGCGAGGTTGGCGATGTTGGATATGTCGGATGGTGTCAGCAGCATGGCGGAAATAGTGGGGAAAACAGGCGCCAGACGCACCACACGGGCCGCGGCAAGGCAGGTCGCGCAAAGGCGATGGGGTATTATCCCGCCTTTGCGCGCCATTCCCCACGCTGCGGAAATAGGTGCGAAACCGACAAATTTGAGCTGGTCAATATGGTGACGGCATGCCGATGTGTTTGCCGTGCCCGAGAGGATTTCGATGTTTGGAGCTTTCCGTCAGTATTTCTCCACTGACTTGGCGATTGATCTGGGTACCGCCAATACGCTGATTTTCGTACGTGACAAAGGCATTGTGCTGGACGAACCGTCGGTGGTGGCGATCCGCCACGAAGGCGGTCCGCAGGGCAAGAAGACCATCCAGGCGGTGGGCAAGGAAGCCAAGGCCATGCTGGGCAAGGTGCCGGGCAACATCGAGGCCATCCGCCCGATGAAAGACGGCGTGATTGCCGACTTCACGGTCACCGAGCAGATGCTCAAGCAGTTCATCAAGATGGTGCATCCGCGCAGCATCTTTCGCCCGAGCCCGCGCATCATCATCTGTGTGCCGTGCGGTTCGACCCAGGTCGAGCGCCGCGCGATCCGCGAGTCGGCGCTGGGCGCCGGCGCCAGCGATGTCTACCTGATCGAAGAGCCGATGGCGGCGGCCATCGGTGCCGGTCTGCCGGTCAGCGAGGCCAGTGGCTCGATGGTGGTCGACATCGGCGGCGGCACCACCGAGGTGGGCGTGATCTCGCTTGGCGGCATGGTCTACAAGGGCAGCGTGCGCGTGGGCGGCGACAAGTTCGACGAAGCCATCATCAACTACATCCGGCGCAACTACGGCATGCTGATCGGCGAGCCGACGGCCGAGGCGATCAAGAAGAAGATCGGCTCCGCCTTTCCGGGCAGCGAGGTCAAGGAGATGGAGGTGCGCGGCCGCAACCTGTCCGAAGGCGTGCCGCGCAGCTTCACGGTGTCGTCGAACGAGATTCTGGAAGCCCTGACCGACCCGCTCAACAACATCGTCTCCGCGGTGAAGAACGCGCTGGAGCAGACGCCACCGGAACTCGGCGCCGACATTGCCGATCGCGGCATGATGCTGACCGGGGGCGGCGCATTGCTGCGCGACCTCGATCGCTTGCTGGCCGAAGAAACCGGCTTGACCGTGCTGGTGGCCGAAGATCCGCTGACCTGCGTGGTGCGCGGCTGCGGCATTGCGCTCGAGCGCATGGACCGGCTGGGTTCCATCTTCACCAGCGAGTAGGGGCGCAGCGCCCGCGCGCGGCGCCGTGCCCGCCACGATGGGTGACAGACACCGCCCGGGGCCGGCACGATGGCCGTGTTTTTGGGCGGCACCTGCAGTACGACCGCGCCCCGGACAAGAGACAATGGATTGTCATGCCGCTTGGTACCCTTGATAGAACGCCGCCCCCCTTTTTCCGCCAGGGGCCGTCGGCGCTGTCAAAAATCACCGTGTTCAGTGCGCTTGCCGTGTTCCTGATGGTTGCCGATGTGCGTTTTCGCGTGACGCAGCCGGTGCGTGCCGTGGTGGCCAACGCGTTGTACCCGGCACAGTGGCTGGTGCTGCAACCGGTGTCGTGGGTGCGCCAGGCCGCGAGTTACCTGCACAGCGTGGCCGCCGCGCGCGGCGCGGAAGAACAGGCGCGCCTGACGCTCGGACTGCAGTCCCAGAAGGTCAACCAGGTGGAGCAGCTGTTGCTCGAGAACGCGCGACTGCGCCGCATGCTGGAACTGCGCGAGCGGGTCACCACACCGTCCCAGATGGCGCAGGTGCTGTACGACGCGGCGGATCCGTTCAGCCGCAAGGTGGTCATCGACAAGGGGGTGGTCGACGGCGTGCGCGCCGGGTCTCCGGTCATCGACGACGCGGGCGTACTCGGGCAGGTGACGCGCGTCTATGCGTCGGTCAGCGAGGTGACGCTCCTGACCGACCGCGACCAGGCGATTCCCGTGCTCAACACGCGCACCGGAACGCGGGGCGTCGCCTTTGGCGATGCCACCGGGCACAGTGGCGGGCTGGAGTTGCGCTTCATGGCGGCGAATTCGGACGTGCTGGCCGGAGACACGTTGTCGACCAGCGGCGTCGACGGCATCTATCCGCCGGGCCTGCCGGTGGCGCGCGTGGACAAGGTGGAGCGGCGCGTGGATTCGGCCTTCGCGCGCATCTACCTGCGTCCGGTCGCCTTGGTATCGGGCACCGCCCATGTGATGGTGCTCGAGCCGGTTTCGGCGCAGGTGGCGCCGCGTCCGCCGGCCGAACCGGTGCCCGGTGTCGTGACGGGGAAGAAGGCGGTGGCGAAATGATCATGCGCCAGGGCCAGCAGCTGTTGCTGCCGGCGAACCCGTTGTTCATCTGGGGCAGCCTGCTGGCGGCGCTGCTGCTCAACATGTTGCAGAACATCGGCATGTGGGGTCGCGCTGCGTGGACGCCCGACCTGCTGGCGCTGGTGCTGGTCTTCTGGAGCGTGCACCAGCCGCTGCGCGTGGGCATCGGTGTGGCCTTCGTGTTCGGCCTGGGCATGGATGTGCACCAGAGCGGATTGCTGGGAGCCCACGCACTGGCCTATGCGGTGCTGAGCTTCCTGGCGATCACGATCCACCGGCGCCTGTTGTGGTTCAGCGTGCCATCCCAGGCGGTTCAGGTTCTGCCCTTGTTCGTGGCCGCGCAATTGCTGGAACTGGCGGCACAAATGCTCGGTGGCGGTGCGTTTCCGGGGCTCCCGATGTTCCTGGCGCCGATCGTCCAGTCTCTGTTGTGGCCGGTGGTCAGCGTGATGCTGCTGGTGCCGCAACGCAGGGCTCCGGACCCCGACGCGAACAGGCCGTTATGACCGAACTGCGCAACGTCGAAGCCGATCTGGCGCGTTTCCGAATCCGCGTGCTGGTCGCCAGCGCGCTGGTGCTGCTGTGTTTTGCACTGCTCGCCGGCCGGCTGGTCGTGCTGCAGGTGGCACGCCACGAAGACCTGAAGGCGCAGGCCGAAAACAACCGCACGGCGGTGGTGCCGGTGGTGCCCAACCGGGGCCTGATCCTGGACCGCAACGGCATCGTGCTGGCCACCAACTACTCGGCCTACACGCTCGAGATCACGCCCTCCAAAGTGCCGGCGCTGGAGCAGACGCTGGCCGACCTGTCGCAGGTGGTGGAGGTGTCCGCGCGCGACCGGCGGCGTTTCAAGAAGCTGATGGAGGAGTCCAAGAGTTTCGAATCGCTGCCGATCCGCACCAAGCTCAGCGAAGAGGAAGTGGCGCGTTTCGCCGCGCAGCGGTTTCGCTTTCCGGGCGTGGAGATCAAAGCCAGGCTGTTTCGCAACTATCCCTACGGAGAGCTTGCCAGCCATGTGATCGGTTATATCGGGCGCATCAACAGGGCGGAAAAGGAGCGCCTCGAAGACTCGGATGACGAGGCCAACTACCGTGGCACCGAATACATCGGCAAGCTCGGCGTGGAGCAGAGCAACGAAGCGCAGCTGCACGGCACCACCGGCGTCGATTCGGTCGAGACCTCGGCCGGCGGCCGGGCCGTGCGCAAGCTCGCCAGCAGCCCGTCGACGCCCGGCAACACGGTCACGCTGTCGATCGACATCAAGCTGCAAAAACTGGTCGAGGACATGTACGGCGAGCGTCGCGGGGCGCTGGTCGCGCTCGACCCGAAGACCGGTCAGGTGCTGGCCTTTGTCAGCAAGCCGACCTTCGATCCCAACCTGTTCGTGGATGGCATCGACACCGAGAGCTGGCAGATGCTCAACGAATCCATCGACAAGCCGTTGTTGAACCGGGCGCTGCGTGGAACCTACCCGCCGGGCTCCACCTACAAGCCGTTCATGGCCATGGCGGCGCTGCAGACCGGCAGGCGTGCGGCCACGACCGTGATCAACGACAACGGCTCCTGGATGTTTGGCGGCCACGAGTTCCGCAGCCACGGGGACCATGGACTGGGACCGGTCGACATGCATGCGGCAATCTCGAAATCGAGCAATGTCTACTTCTACTCGCTGGCCAACGACCTCGGCGTCGACACCATCCACGACTTCATGAAGCCGCTGGGCTTTGGTCAATTGACCGGCATCGACATCCAGGGCGAGTCGCGTGGCGTGTTGCCCAGCCAGGAGTGGAAACGCAACTATTACAAGCGGCCGGAACAGCAGAAATGGTACGCCGGTGAAACCATTTCGCTGGGCATCGGACAGGGCTACAACACCTTCACCATGCTGCAACTCGCACAGGCCATGTCGATACTGGCCAACAACGGCGTCAAGCACAAGCCGCAGCTGGTGATCGTGACCCAGGACGCGATGACCCGATTGAAAACCCCGGTGGCGCCGGCACCGGCGGTGGACCTGGGCTTCAAGCCCGAGAATCTGGCGGTGGTGCGCAATGCGATGGTCAGCACGACCATCGACGGCACTTCGGCACGGGTGTTCGCCGGTGCCGCCTACCGTTCGGGCGGCAAGACCGGTACCGCGCAGGCCGTCGGCGTGGCCGCGAAAGAGCGCTACAACGCCTCGAAGATCGAGGAGCAACAGCGCGACCACGCCTTGTACGTGGCTTTCGCGCCGGCCGAGGACCCCAGGATTGCGCTGGCGGTGGTGGTGGAGAACGCCGGTTTTGGTGCCGCCCATGCGGCGCCGATCGCGCGCCGGGTGTTCGACTACTGGCTGCTGGGGCAATATCCGAACGACGAGGACATGGCCGCCGTCAAGAAAGGGCTGGCCGGCGCGCCGATCGGCAAGCCGCGCCTGGCGGCCGAAATTGCCTTGCCGGGCTCCCAATAAGACTCCACAAGCGGCTGCAGTTAACACGTCGGACCACACGGCGACGACCCGGCGGCGCCAAGTAGAAAAGGCGCTGGGATGGCCAGCGCCCTTGCCAGGTCTTGCGCCGCGTCCGCGGTTGGCGCGGCCACTGTGGCGTTATTGTCTCCGGGGTCCTCATGCAGGCCGCAGGTCATGCCGCCGTCGAGTGGGGCGAATATACGTGAGCGCCACATCGATGGGAATCAGGGCTTACCCGACAACCCAGGCGGGCAATGGCAAGCGACCTGCGATCCGACCGGGTCTGCCTCTGCAAGTCCGCACGTGCGCCTGCCGCAAGGGCGGAAAACCGGATGCGTTCGGCGCCACTGGCGCGTTATTGGCCGACCCAGTTGGGCTTGCGTTTCTCCTGGAACGCCTTCTGTCCTTCGCGCGCGTCGTCGGTCAAGGTGAACAGCGCGATCTGGCTTTCGGTAAACGACATCGACTCCTCGAACGCCATGGTCTCGATCTTTTTCATCGTGTAGAGCCCGCGGCGAATGGCTGCCGGTGACTTGTCGAACAGCCGCTCCAGCAGCCACTGGAGCCGTACGTCGACGTCGTCATCCACATAGTTGACCAACTGGCAGGCCAGCGCCTGGCTGGACGTGAGCGGCTCGCCCGTGAGGCACATTTCGTTGAGCAGGCGCCTCGGAATCAGGTGCTGCAGGACACTCAGCACCTGCGCCGGAAACACCCCGACCTTGACTTCCGGCAGCCCGAAGATCGCATGGCTCGACGCCACGGCCATGTCGCACATCGACATCAACCCCATGCCGCCCGCCATGCAGGCCCCGTTGACCCGCGCAATCAGTGGAATGCAGCTGGCGCGCGCGACGCGCAGCAATCGGGCCAGGTGGCCATGTGGTTCCGAGTAGTCGGTGGTGAACGCGTTGGCCGACTGCAGGTCGGCCCCGGCGCAAAACGCCCGCGCGCCGGCGCCCGTGATGACGATGGCGCGCACGTCGCGGATTTGCTGGGCGGCCGCGATCGCGTCGGACATGCCGGCCAGCACCGCGTGGCTCATCGCGTTGCGGCGTTCTTCGCGCGTGATCGTGAGCCACAGCGCCGACCCGCGTTGTACTACCGACAACTCGGCGCTGGAAGTGAATGAAGGGGTGCCTTGCGTCATGTGCTTTCCTTGGGACCGGGGTTTGCATTTTCCGAGCAGGTACGATGGCGCCAACAATTATGCTTGCCTAAAGCCGCGCCATGGAGGAAAACAATCCCCGCATCAGCCGCCAAACCGGGCCGGACCAGGTGGCCGTGTCGCTGGCGGGGAGGTGGTCTGCGGCAGCGCTGGCGCAACCGCGGGTGTGGGACGCATTGCACCTTGCCCTGACGGAAATGGCAGCGCAGGCGGGCCGCGGCGGCAGCTGGGACCTGCGCGCGCTCGAGCGCCTGGACCATACCGGCGCGCAGATGTTGTGGAACGCGTGGGGACGCCAGTGGCCGGCGCAGGTGCTGGCGTTGCCGGCGCAGCGCGCAATGCTGGACCGCGTCGCCCGTTATTCGGTCGGGCCGCCGCCGGCCGAGCGGCGCACCGTGTGGCAGCGTTTCCTGGCGCTCGGGGAATTGGTCTACAAGGTGGTCGACCATGGCCGCGACCTGCTGCGGCTCGTGGGCCAGCTGCTGATCGACATCGTGGCCCTGGCGCGATCGCCGCGTGAGGGACCGTGGCGCGACGTGTCCGGCCATTTGTACCGCATTGGCGCCACCGCGCTGCCGATCACGGCGATGGTCGGTTTCCTGATCGGCGTCGTGCTGGCCTACCTGATGGCGCAGCAGCTGCGCAAGTTCGGAGCCGACGCGTTCATCGTCGACGTGCTGGGAATCGCGCTGATCCGGGAACTCGGCCCGGTGCTGGCCGCCATCCTGCTGGCCGGGCGGTCCGGTTCCGCGATCACGGCGCAGATCGGTGTGATGCGTGTGACCGAGGAACTCGACGCGATGCGCGTGATGGGTATCGCGCGCGGTTACCGGCTGGTGATGCCGCGCGCCCTGGCGATGGCGGTGGCGATGCCCCTGGTCACGGTCTGGACCACCGTGGCGGCATTGTTCGGTGGCATGTTGTCGGCCGACCTGGTCATGGGCATCACGCCTGCGTACTTTCTGTCGGCCTTGCCGGCGGCGGTCCAAGTCTCGAACCTGACCCTGGCGGTGGGCAAGTCGATGGTATTCGGCGTGCTGATTGCATTGATCGGCTGCCACTACGGCCTGCGCATCAAGCCGAATACCGAGAGCCTGGGGCAGGGCACGACCGCCTCGGTGGTCACATCGATCACGGTCGTGATCCTGGTCGACGCCCTGTTCGCCGTGGTGTTCAAGGACATTGGTATATGAACGCCGCCGGGCCGCCCCAAGGCGTGAGCGCCCCCCCGGGGGGCAGCGAGGACACGCCAGTGCCGAGCGTGGGGGCAATACCCAACGCCGCCAAGCCGCCCCAAGGCGTGGTCGAGATCCGCAAGTTGTGGTCGGTGTTTCAGGTCGCGGGGCGCGAAATCGTGGTGCACAAGGACCTCGACCTGACGATCGAGCGCGGTGAGCTGGTTTCACTGGTCGGTGGCTCGGGCAGCGGCAAGACGGTGATGCTGCGTACCATCCTGGGGCTGGAGGCGCCGGCGCGCGGATCGGTCATGGTGCTGGGCAAACCGGCCGAGCGGCTGTCGGACCAGGGCGCGGCGAGCCGGGTCGGCATGTTGTTTCAGCATGGAGCATTGTTTTCGGCTTTCAGCGTGCTGGACAACATCGCGTTCCCGCTGCGCGAGCTCAAGGCCTTTCCGGACGACCTGATTCGCGACGCCGCGCTCGTGAAGCTGCAGATGGTCGGGCTGGACGTGGTGCACGCGCACAAGATGCCGGCCGACCTGTCGGGCGGCATGATCAAGCGGGTCGCGCTGGCGCGTGCCCTGATCATGGATCCGCCGCTGCTGTTGCTCGACGAGCCGACCGCCGGCCTGGATCCGGACAGCGCCGACGCCTTCTGCGCGCTGATCCGGTCCCTGCACCGCGAGTTGCGGCTGACGGTGGTGATGGTCACGCACGACCTGGACACGCTGTTCGAGCTCAGCACGCGGGTGGCCGTGCTGGCGGACAAACGCATCATCGTGCATGGCGCGCCCAAGGACGTGATCGCGTTCCCGCATCCTTTCATCCATGACTTCTTCCTGGGCGAGCGCGGTCAACGCGCCATGGAGTTGTTGCGGGAATACCCGTTCGCAGTGTAGAAAGAAACCATCATGGAAAACAAGGCTCACGCATTTGCCGCCGGATTGTTCGTACTGCTCGTGACGGCATTGCTGGTCGCGCTGGCCGCCTGGCTGACGCGCGATACCGGCGTACGCCGGGTGTACGAGATCTCCAGCGCCGAGGCGGTCAACGGGCTGCAGCCGCAGGCCGCGGTGCGGTTCCGCGGCGTGGCAGTGGGCAAGGTGATCGGCATCGGTTTCGACCCGAAGACGATCGGCAACATACTGGTGCGTATTGCCGTGGACGACAGCGCACCGGTGACCCAGTCGACCTTCGCGACGCTGGGCTTCCAGGGTGTCACCGGCCTGGCCTTCGTGCAGCTCGACGACACCGGCGAGTCCAAGGTGGCGCTCGGGCCGGTCAACGGCGACCCGGGCCGCATTCCGATGCGCCCCAGCCTGTTGTCCAAGCTGTCGGACCAGGGCGTGGCGATCCTGGCGCAGCTGGAGCAGACCAGCCAGCGCGTCAATCTGCTGCTTGCGCCAGAGAACCAGAAGCAGTTCATGACCACCATCGGCGGGATCGGCCAGGCCGCCGGCAGCGTGCAGCAGCTGTCGGGCCATGTGCAGCAGCTGTCGCTCACGATGGACTCGGTGTTGCGCGCCCAACTCGGGCCTGAACGTGTCAGCATTCCGCAATTCGTGCAGGATGCCACCGGCACCTTCAAGGCCCTGCAGAAGACCTCCGACAGCGTCGAGCAGACCGCGGTGGAGTTCAAGAAGACCGCGTCCGAGCTCACGCGTGTGGCCGAGCGGCTGAATTCCCAGGGTGGTGTCGTCGATCGGCTGGCCGAAGGCGCTGCCGCCATGGCGGTGGCCGGCCAGGCCTTCAATGCCAGCACCCTGCCGCGGCTGAACCGGACCAGCGAGGACGCGTCGACCACCGCCAGGCAGGTGAGCCGCGCCGTCAATGTGCTGAGCGACAACCCGCAGTCGCTGATCTTTGGCCATGGCACGCAGGCACCGGGTCCGGGTGAACCCGGATTCACTTTACCGAAAGGCATGCAATGAGTGTCAAGAGCAGGCAAGGCAGCGGCCCGGCGTGGCCGGCGCACGCGCGCCACACGGCGCAACAGGCTGCCAGGCGCCGGTTCGCGTGGTTGCGCGCCGCGTTGGCAGTGACCGCATGCGTGGCACTGGGGGGCTGCGCCTTGCTGGACAAACCGGTGCGTCCGGCGGTGTACGACTTCGGCCCCGGCGCACTCGAGGTCCCAGCAGCAAACAACGTGGCGCCGCAGGCGGTGGTGGCATTGCCGGAGGTCGAAGCCGGCAGCGCGCTGGACAGCACGGCCGTGTTGTACCGCCTGGCATACGCCGATACGCAGCAGCTGTTGCCCTACGCCCATGCACGCTGGAGCATGACGCCGGCGCAACTGGTACGCCAGCGCCTGCGCGAGTCGCTGGGCCAGCGTTATACCGTGCTGATTCCCGGCGACGGACATGTCACCGGCGCAACACCGGCGCTGGTGCTGCGGGTCGAACTCGAGGAGTTCAGCCAGCTGTTCGACGCGCCCAACCACAGCGTGGGTCTGGTGCGCCTGCGCGCCACCGTGGTCCGCGGATCCGGCGCCGGCGACAAACTGCTGGGCCAGCGCAGCTTCGCGGTCCAGCGCCCGGCACCCACAGCCGACGCCCCGGGCGGCGTGCGCGCCCTGACGGCCGCCTCGAATGCGGCAGTGGAGGAAATCGAGCGATGGCTGACCCAGTTGCGGTGAGTGGCGCAAGCCTGCTGTCGCCGGCGCTGCAATTGCATTTCGAGCGCGCGGGGCTGCAGGTCGACGGCGTGTGCGCCGGGTTGTCCCGCTATGGCCTGCAATGGCGCCAGACCGCCGCGCTGCTGGAAGACCTCAGCGCCGAGGAAGCCGACGCCCTGGGCGAGATGATGCCGCTGGTGCGCGCCCGTGCCGGGCAGGCGCTGATCACCGAGGGGGACGTCGGCGACTGGATGCTGTTGCTGCTCGGTGGCACGGTGGACGTGATAAAGACCTCGCAACACGGCGAAGTCTCGCGCCTGGCCGTGATCAAGGAGGGCGCCGCGGTGGGCGAGATGTCGATGCTGGATGCAGCGCCGCGTTACGCGACCTGCGTCGCGCTCGAAGATGTGCAGGCCGGGGTGCTGACGCGCCTGGTGATCGCGCGCCTGATCCGGGACCATCCGGCGATTGGCGCCAAGTTGCTGGTGAAACTCACGCAACTGCTGGCGCAGCGGCTGCGCAACACCAGCAACCAGCTCGTCAAGTTGCTGCAAAGGCACGAGCCGGCAGGCGACTAGCGTCTTCCGCCGGTCCGCCCCAAACCGCGCCGGCCCCTTGGCGAAGCGGTGGCAGTCCCGGCGCGTTGTCCTCAGCGCGCCAGGATGGGGAACAACTTGACCAGTCCGTCGGACATCACCTCCACCGCGAGAGCGGCCAGGATCAAGCCCATGAGTCGGGTCATCACATTGATGCCGGTCTTTCCGAGCACCCGCGCAATCGGTTGCGCCATGGCGAAACACACGGCGGTCGCCAGGGCAATCACCACGCCGTAACCGACCAGCGCCGCGAGTTGCGGGAAGTGCTTGGCCTTCTCGGCATAGATCACGACGGTCGACATGGTGGCCGGACCGGTCAGCAACGGTATGGTCAGCGGCACCACGGCGATGCTGGCGCCGACCGACGCGCGCCGCGTGGCGTCGCTGATTTCGTCCGCATTGGATTTCGCTTCGGCCGGCTGGGCGTTGAGCATGCTCAGGGCGGAGGTCAGAAGCAACATGCCGCCGCCGACCTGGAAACTCGCCAGCGATATGCCGAAGAACTCCAGGATCTGCAGTCCGAGCAGGGCGCTGGTGGCTATCACCACGAATGCGCTGAACGACGCCACCCAGATCGTGCGCCGGCGCTGCTCACGGCTGAAGCCCTGGGTGTAGTGGATGAAGAAGGGCACGATCGCCAGCGGGTTGACGATCGCCAGCAGCGTGACGAGGGGTTTGTAGTCCATCAGATGGGAGGGTGTGGTGCGCGGTTGGCCCGGGACCGATTGTGCGCGCCCGGCATCTATCGTCCGCCCGCGACGTCGACAACCGCGCCGGTCGTGTAACTCGCGTCCGGCATCAACAGCCAGACGATGGTCCTGGCAACCTCGTCCGCGCTGCCGGCGCGCTGCATCGGCACCAGCGGTGCCATGGCCTGGGCGCGGTCAGGTTGCCCGCCCGATGCATGGATCTCGGTCTCTATGATGCCGGGCCGAACCGCGTTGACACGAATGCCCTCGGCCGCCACTTCCCTGGCCAACCCCAGCGTGAAGCTGTCGATGGCCCCCTTGGATGCGGCGTAGTCCACGTACTGGCCCGGTCCGCCCAGACGCGCGGCCACACTCGACACATTGACGATCGCGCCGCCGGCGCCGCCATGGCGCGTACTCATGCGTTTGACAGCTTCGCGCGCGCAGATGAAAGTGCCCAGCACGTTGATGTCGAACATGCGCCGGATGCGCTGGGCGCTCATCTGGTCCACCCTGGCCGCCACGTCGACGACGCCGGCGTTGTTGACCAGTGCGCTCAGGCGGCCGAGCCGGGTATCGACCGCCTCGAACATGGCCAGCACCTGGGATTCCACCGCCACGTCGGCCTGCACCGCCATCGCCATGCCCCCGGCCGCCACGATCTGGCGGACCACCGCGTCGGCCGCCAGCGAATTGGCGCTGTAGTTGACGGCCACTGCGAAGCCCGCGCGCGCGGCCTGCAACGCGGTTGCCGCGCCGATGCCGCGCGAGCCGCCGGTAACCAAAATGACTGGATTCACGCAAGCTCCTGCAAAGATCGGGATTTCGGGGTAAAAGCAGTGTCCGCACCTTGTGCCAGCGCCTGACTGTGCGCACGATACACCACCGTGGATTGGAGTCACCCTTTGAGCCTGCCGATCGATTATTTTCTTGCCCCGCAGAGCCCCTGGACCTACCTGGGGCACGCGCGGTTCGTCGCGATAGCCGCTGCCGCACACGCTCCGGTGCGCGTGTTGCCGATCGACCTGGGTAAGGTGTTTCCGGTGTCCGGTGGCCTGCCACTGGGCAAGAGGGCCCCGCAGCGCCAGGCTTACCGGCTGGTCGAGCTCAAGCGTTTCGGCGCGCACCTGGGCTTGCCGCTGAACGTCACGCCGAAGTTTTTCCCGGTCGCGGGGGACGACGCGGCGCGCCTGGTCATTGCCGTGGACGCGGCCGACGGGCCGGCGGCCGCCTTGCGCCTGACCGGCGCGGTGTTGGCCGCAGTCTGGGCGCAGGAGCGCAACATCGCCGACACCCGGGTGCTGGCCGAGCTGCTCGCGGAGTCGGGGCTTGTATCGGCGCGGCTCGAGCAGGCCGGCAGCGCCGCCGTGCAGCAGCGTTATGACGCCAACACCCAGGCCGCCATCGACGCGGGAATCTTCGGTGCGCCGAGTTATTGCATCGATGGCGAAATTTTCTGGGGCCAGGACCGGCTCGATTTTGTCGAGCGCCGGTTGCGGGGGGCCTGATGCCGTGCGTTTCGCGCAGCATTGCGCCGTTCGGGCCGAGCCCGTCGAAGCCGCCTGGCCGGATGCGGCGCAGGGATACTTTGCGCTGGCACCCGCGACCTTCCAGCGTGTCAAACAGCACGTCGAATTGGGGTACACCCCGGCCGACATGGAGACCGGCCGCGCCCTCAAGGCGGCGGTCGAGGCCCTGGCCGCGCCTGGCGTCATGGCCGATATTCAGGCCGCCATCGATTACGCGGCCCAGGCCGGCAAGGTGGCCCTCGTGGGTTACTGCTGGGGCGGGTTGCTGGCCTGGCGCAGCGCCTGCGGGTTACAAGGGCTCAGTGCGGTGGCGCCTTATTACGGCGGCGGCATGACCGCCGCCGGCGAGGCGTCGCGCCAACCGAAGTGCCCGGTGTTGTGCCATTTTGGCGACCAGGACCACTGGATTTCACTCGACAGCGTAGAGGCGTTCAGACGGGCGCAGCCGCGCGTCGAGGTGCAGGTCTACCACGCCGACCACGGCTTCAACTGTGACCAGCGCGCTTCCTACGATGCGGCGGCGGCGAACTTGGCCCGAGAGCGGACGCTGGCTTTCCTTGCGCACCATGTGGGCTGACTTGCGCACGGGCTATACACGGCTTGGGCCGTTCGCACGGCGGTTGTCGGCGCCGGTCCGGGCCTGCCTTCGGGCGGTGGTGTGCGCGATGGTGATGGCCGGCACGGCACATGCGCTCGATTACGGCGGGCCGCTGTTCGATGCCCACCTGCATTACAACGAAGAGGCCTGGAACGGGCAAACCGGCCCGCACCCGCTGGCCGACGTTTTGGCGCGCATCGGGCGCAACGACGTGCGGGCCGTGCTTGCCAATTCGCGCCCGAACGACGGCACCAGGGCGCTGGCTCAGGCACAGCGTCAGACGCAGGATGCCGGCCTGCGCCAGGCAGCAGCCGGTCTGGTCGTGGTGCCGTTCATCCGTCTGTACCGCAACCGTGCCGACTACGACAGCTGGTTTCGCGACGACAGCATCTACGAGATGGTGCAAACTGAGTTCGCGCGCGGTACCGCCAGCGGGCCCTACCGCGGTATTGGCGAGTTCCATTTCTACGACAGCACCAATGCCAATGGCCCGGTGGCCAGAAAACTGGTGCAGTTTGCCGAGAGCAAGAAGCTGGTCATGCTCGCGCATGTGGACGACCTGGCGATCGACCTGTTGATGGCCCATGCGCCCCAGGGCGGCAAGACATTGCGGCTGATCTGGGCCCACACCGGCATTGGCGGGGCTGCGGTGGAGCGTGTGGACGCGTTGCTGGGCCGCTACCCGCTGCTGATGGGCGAGTTGTCCTACCGGCCGGGCCTGACCTGCGACGATGGCAAATTGTGTCCGCAGTGGCGCGCCCTGTTGATGAAATACCCGGACCGGTTCCTGATCGGCTCCGACACCTGGATCAACCAGCGCTGGCTGTATTACGACGAGTTGATGAAGGGCTACCGCAGCTGGCTGGGCGATCTGCCACCCGATGTGGCGCACAAGATCGGCTGGGGCAACGGCGCCGCTTTGTTCGGGCTGCCGTAATCCTGCCTCGACGCAGGCACCGACCAACAGGAGTTCCCATGCGCCAACTGCACTACTACCCCAGCAACGCCAGCATGGCGCCCCACATCGTGCTGGAGGAAATCGGCGCACCGTTCGAACTGGTGCTGGTCGACCGGGAACGCGGCGCCCACAAGACGCCCGCTTACCTTCGGCTCAACCCCAACGGACTGATTCCGGTGCTGGTCGATGCCGACCTGGTGTTGTACGAATCCGCTGCCATTTGCCTGCACCTGAGCGACACCGCGCCGCAGGCC
>JANMYG010000379.1:0-8248 GCA_031381865.1 Betaproteobacteria bacterium
CGGGTTCAGTTCTTGTTGCCGCGTTTCTCGTCGTCGCGTTTGCGCTGGTCCTTCTGGTCCTCGAGTTCCTGCGGCGTGCTGGCGGCGGGCCTGGGCCGCGGGCCGCGGCGGTCGGCGTTGGGCCCCGCTTGCGCGGAGGCAGCGACACCAGGTGGGCGCGGCTCGCCCTGGCGCACAGGCGGCGCCGGTTCTGGCGCGGGAGCCCGCACCACTGCGGGTGCAGGCGCGGGCGCCGGGACGCGTACCACGGCGGGCGCAGGAGCGGGCGCCGGGGGCGGTGGGGGCGCTGCCACGGCAGGTGCGGGTGCTGAAGGGCGCGCCACCGCCGGAACAGGCGCGGGCGGAACGGCCACCACCTTCGGCTCGGCCACGGCTGGCGCGGGCAGCCGTTGGACGGCGTTCAATGACGCCCGCGGCTCGGATGCCCGTGCGACCGGCGACGCCTCGGCTTTGGGCGGCGGCGGTGCCAGCGGCAGATTCGCTGACGGTACCGCCACCGGAGCCGCCGGCATCGGTGGTGTGGGCGGCGCGACCCTGGCCACTGGCGCAGAAGCGCGCGGGCCTTGGCCGGTCGGCGGCGTGACCTGTGACGCTGCCGGCCTGGGTTCCGGTGCGCGCAATGCCGGCGCCGACGGCATGGCTACGGGCGCTGCGGCGGGTGTGGCAGCAGGTACGGCGCTCGCGGGTTGCGGGCGGTTGTCACGCGCATCGGGCCGTGTGCGCGGCTCCGACGTGCGTGCGGCCGGTGCAGGCGGCGGCGCCGCGGACGCTGGCGCGACAACGGGTGGTACTGAAGTTCCACTCGGCGCGGGGGCTGCCGACGCTGCCGGCGCCAAGCGTGGCGCGGAGGCCGCGGGGGGTGCCACCACGATACGCGGCGCGGAGGCTGCAGCTGGGGGCAGTTGCGCGACCGGCGGGCGCGCTTGCGCCGCCGATGCGGGCGCCACCATCGGGGGTACCGCAACGGGCGGTGCCACCACGACCCGCGGCGCAGAGGCCGCTGGCGGCGCCGACGCCACAGCTGGCGCGGAGGCCGCGGCCGGGGGCAGTTGCGCCACCGGCGGGCGGGCTTGCGGCACCGAGGCGGCTGCCGCCACGGGTGGCGCGACCACGGCCGGCAACGCGACTGCGCGCGGCACCGACGCGGCCGGCGCCGGTGGAGCCACGGACAGCGTGGTCTTGACCGGTGCCACCACCGTGACCGCCGGCGCTGGAACGGTCGCCGCCGGCTTGAGTTGCCTGCGCGCAGCTTCATCGAGCGGCTTGCCTGGATTGGCCGCCAGCTGCAGCAGCTGGGCCGCGAAACCAGCATGCACTGTGGGTGGCGCGGTGTTGGCCACCAGCGGGCGCTCGAACACGCGCCCCGGCGGGCGGCTGCCCGCGGCGGCACCGCCGCGCACGCTGCGCTCGGTGGGCACCACGCTGGCCACCACCGTCACCGGCGCATTGGCAACCACCTGCGGCGCTACCGTGACCGCCGCGCGCGACACCGGCTGCGACTGCACGAACACCGTGCGCGGCACCGCCGTCACGGCGCCCGGCACGACCCGGTTGACGTACACCACGTTGCTCGTGTTGGTCGTGTTGTAGGTGGTGTAGGTGTTGTTGATGACGGTGTTGTTGACCACCGTGTTGCTGCGGTTGATGTCCTCGAAATAACGCCGGCTGACCGGATAGGACGGGCTGTAGACCTCGCGCGGCGCCAGCGGGAACCAGGCGACACCGCCGACGTTGCCGCCGGGCTGGGCGAGCTGGAAGTTGTTTCCGCCCACGAACGCGACCAGGGCCGGCGCGTAGTACGCGGGCGTGCGCACCGGGCCCGGGACCCAGCCCCAGGTGCCACGCATGTTGGTCCAGCGCCCGTAATGCGATACCGCGTAGCCCCAGGGGGCGTCGTCGATCCAGGTCCATCCCCACGGGTCGACCCAGGACCAGTGCCCGTCCCGGTACGGGGCCCAGTCGGCCGCCACGCGGGCGGGAACCCAGACGTTGCCGTAGCTCGGGTCGCGGCGCCAGCTGCCGTGGGCGTCGAGGTCCTGGTAACCCACCACATCGGGCGACACGTAACGCGCCGAGGCCGACCGGTCGGCATTGCGGTCGCGCTGCAGGGCCCACTGGTCGAACGCGTCCAGGGGCGCCGGATTCAGGTACTGGTAGTCGCGCAGGCCGGTGCCCGAGAAGCGGTACGGCTGCGAGGCGTCGATGGTGTAGGCGACGCCGGTCCCGTAGACCTGGCCCTTGCCCTTGCGCACGACCACGTCGGTGGCATAACCCTGCGGGTCGACCGAAATCCGGTATTCGCCCGGCTGGCGCAGCGTGAAAGCCAGATTGGGCGTGTCGACTTCGACCACCTGGTTCGGCCACAGGCGGCGCACCCGCACGTGCAGGCTGCCTTGCGCAAGTTGCAGTTGCGTGATGCGGTTATCGAGGTTGGTCACGACCAGACTGGTGTTTTCGTTCATGCGCACCGTCGCGCCACCAAGCTGGATCTCGGCCCGCGCACGGTCATCGGTCCACAGCCGGTCGCCACTGGTCAGCGGCCGGTTGATGTTGGCCTCGTTCCAGCTGTCCTCGCCCGCCGGCGAGAAGCTGACCGGGCCGGCGATATACCCCAGGCGCGCGGCGCGCGCGGGCGGGTCGGCGCTGGCCCAGCCGCAAAAGGCGAGCAACACGATGCCGGCGCACAGCGCGGTGGCGCGTGTTCTTAGTGTGTGAATCTGCATGGTCAATCCTTACAACGGGCAGCATTGCCGGAACGGGTGGCTGCGGTCGGGTCGGGTCACGGCATTCGCGATCGATCCCGCTGTTTCCCTAACGCGCCACCAGTCGGTTTCGACAGCCGGCATTACGTTCTGTTGCAATGCACCGCTCACCAGCGCACCGTGGCCGGAACTGCGGTCCCCGGCGCATGGGACCGCACGCGCCATGTCGCTTCAGTTCGAGCGGCTGACCCGGCTCCAGGCATCCCGCGTGGCGTCCCTGGCCAAAGCCCAGTCCAGGTTGGAGCGGCCACGCGCGCCGGCCCAGTCGCGCGCCAGGTCGGCCTCCAGGTCGTCGAAGCTGCGGCCCTGGTAACGGCTGTACGAGGCCACGCCATAACCGAAGGCAGGGCCGTAGTCGTCGTAGCTCGACCCGGCGGCAACGTAGGGCCGGCTGTTGAAGTTCTCGCGCCAGTACGCGTCCTCGAGTGACGGATCGATGGTTTCGGCGACGCTCTTGCCGGCCAGGCCGCCAACGATGGCTCCCAGGGCGGCACCGACCAGGGTGCCTACAGGGCCGGCCATCGTGCCGGTGGCCGCGCCGGCCGCTGCACCGCCGAGTGCGGCGCCCACGCCGGTTCCGATCGGGTGCGCACCGGGTTCGCCCGTGATCGGGTCGCGGTTGGTGTCGGTGGCGCGCAAAGTGGCTGGGTTGCTCATGGTGGTTTCCTTAATTTGGGATGAGGGTGTGACGACTCTACGAACCGCGATCGCATGCCGCCATCGCCGGTTCACCCGTGCGCATGCCGACAACACGCCCTCATGCTGTCGGAGCGCGCCTACGCACCCGCGGCGCAACGATGCGGGCGGCGGCTGAGACAACCAGGCGTCACAGGCGGGGTAACAACCCGATAAGCACTCGGTTTGTACGTTAGCGCACCGACCAGGTGGGCCAGACCGCTTACAACTGGATCCATCGTGCGGCCGGGGCAGTCTGCCCTGGCGCCGAACGCCCGACCGCCGTCGGACTGCCCGGCTGCATGCCATTTCAGCGAGAGTGCCGCAATGAACAGACCAGCTTCGACGGACGCACCGGTGCCAGCCACCGCGGCACCAGCCAACACCGGACCGGTTTTTGCCGGCGTGCTGCGGCCCGAGGTCGCCCGCCACCGCGCGGCGATCGCTGCCGCGCCCGGGTCGACGCCCGATTTCACTCGGCCGGAGGTGACGCGTGTGGCACAGGGCGCCGTATTCTCGACGCCACCGCAACACGAGTGTGTCGCGCCTCCCGGCCAGCCGTGGCGCGAGGCGCTGATGTTGATCGAGCAACACCTGCCGTTCACGCGGCGCGCGTTGCGCGCGGGCGACGCGGTGCAGGTCACGGGCGGGCCCTTCACCTGCCTGCACGTGCTCAACCTCGGCGCCGTGAAAACCGTGTCGGTTGGCGGCAACGGGCGCGAGCAGGTGGTGGACCTGCATCTCAAGGGCGACTGGATCGGTTTCGACGGCATCGCACCAGGCAGTTATGCCTGCGACGCTTATGCGATGGATACCAGCGAAGTCTGGAAACTTCACTACCCGACACTGCTCGGCGCAGCGGCAAGCGTGCCGGCGCTGATGATTGCGCTGCACGCCGCGATGAGCCGGCAGCTCGCGCGCGACCGCGAACGCCGGGTCGCGCACGACACGTTGTCGGCCGACGCGCGGGTGGCCGATTTCGTGCGCTTGTGGGCCCAGTCGCTGGCCCAGCGCCACCTGCGCACCGACCAGGTCGCGCTGCGGCTGACACGCACCGAAATCGGCAGCTACCTGGGCATGACGCACGAATCGGTGAGCCGCGCGTTCACACGGCTCGAACGCGCCGGGCTGGTGCGCTTCGAACAGCAGGGACGGCGCAACATCGCGATTCCGAGCGTCCAGGCACTGGCCGAGTTCGTGTTGTGCGAAGTCAGCCGGTCCGAAGCCGGCACCCTGCAATAAGCCTGATACGCCTTGGCGTTCAAAGAGATAAACCGTTCGCCCTGAGCCTGTCGAAGGGAGCCTGGCCTGCCCTGAGCCGGTCGAAGGGTCGAAGGGAGCTTGGCCTGTCCTGAGCCTGTCGAAGGATCGAAGGGTCGAGTGGCTTCGACAAGCTCAGCCCGAACGGAGCTTGGCGATCGAACGCTCAATTGGTATGAGCCGCCTTGCCATATGCCCGGCCCGGCGGCTGGTGCCCGGCGGGGTTGTTAGCCCGGCGGGGTTGTTAGCCTGCGGGCAGGCCGGCCTCGGCGCCGGCCGGCGACAGTGCGCCGAGCTTTTGCAGCAGCAGCCTGGCCGCCGGCTCCGACGACGCCGGGTTCTGTCCGGTGATCAGCAGGCCGTCGCTGACCACATGCGGCTGCCAATCAGCGGCCTTGGAGTACTTGCCGCCGATCTTCTTGAGCATGTCTTCGACCAGGAACGGCACCACCTGGCTCAGGCCGGCCGCCTTCTCCTCGCTGTTGGTGAAGCCGGTGACCGCGCGGCCCTGCACCACCGGGTTGCCGTCGATCGTCGTGGCGTGGCGCAACACGCCGGGTGCATGGCATACCGCAGCCACCGGTTTGCCGGCCGCCAGCATGGACTCGATGAGCGCGATCGAGTAGGCGTTTTCGCTCAGGTCCCACAGCGGGCCATGGCCGCCGGGATAAAACACGGCATCGAAACCCGCGGCCGTGAGTTCGCGCAGCCGCGTGGTGCTGGCCAGTTCAGCCTGCGCGGCGCGGTCGGCCTTGAAGCGGTGGGTGGCCTCGGTCTGCGAGGCCGGTTCATCGCTGGCGGGGTCGAGCGGCGGCTGGCCGCCATGCGGGGACGCCAGCGTGATGGTGGCGCCCGCGTCCTTGAAGACGTAATACGGCGCCGCGAATTCTTCCAGCCAGAAGCCGGTTTTCCTGCCGGTGCTGCCCAGCTTGTCGTGGGAGGTGAGGACCATCAGAATTTTCATGTCGACTCCTGCAGGTTGAGGGTGCGGGCCACGGCGGCATTCTTCTTGACCCAGGCCACGTACTTGTCCATCCAGCCCTGAAGGAATTTCTTGTTGCCCTCACCGATGTTGCCGGCCACGTCGAACATCCCGTCCTTGGCCTGCACGAAGGCTTCGGGTTGTCCCATGGTGGGCACATCGAGGTACGCCAGCACGTTGCGCAGATGCTGCTGCGCCATCGAGGTGCCGAGCGCGCCCACCGACGCTCCGATCACCCCGGCCGGTTTTCCGGCCCAGGCGTTCTGGCCGTAGGGACGCGAAGCATGGTCGATCGCGTTCTTGAGCACGCCCGGAATCGAACGGTTGTATTCGGCCGTGACGAACAACAGGCCGTGCGCGGCCCCGATGGCTGCCTTCAGGCGCTTGACCGCTTCGACCGGGTGCGCGTCGTCGTCCTGGTTGTACAGCGGCAGATCGCCGATCGGGATCTGCTCGAAGGCGCAGTCGGCCGGCGCTAGGCGCACCATGGCATCGGCGAGTTTGCGATTGAACGAATCGCGGCGCAGGCTGCCGACGATGACGGCGATGTGGTGGGAGGGCATGGATGGTTCGTTTGGTTGTTGGCGGGCCGTTGGCGCAAAGTTGGCGATGCGGCAGGCGCCGCCCTCGGGCGTCAGGGGCAGTGCCGTGCGCATGTGTTCTCAGGGGTGCACGCGGACCTGGCCACGTATCTCGCCGCCCGGGTGGGCCGCGGTGTGCAGGTTGACGTACCACTTGCCTTCCACCAGGTCGGCCGCCTGCGCCGGCGTGATGGTCGCCATGCCGTGGATCGGGCTGGCCAGGCTGCCCGTGAACGGAACCACCACTCCGGCGTTCTGCCCGGCATCGGCCGGACCATGAAAATGCCCGCCGGTGGCCGGACCGGTCAAACCGGAGTAGGTCACGGTCCAGCTCAGCACGTTGGTCTGGCGGTTCAGGTTGACGTCGGCCGTGCCGCTGCCGCGGCTGCTGGTTGGCGGCACCTCGCTGGCGCCGTACAGGCGCGCCATCATCGCGCGCGAAGCGGGGGTCATCGGTGTCATGCTGCAGGCACCCAGGGCCAGGGCGCTGGCAAACAGGCAACCGGCCAGGGCGGTTCGTGTATGGGTCATGGTGGTTTCTCCATCAGAGGTCGGGTTTGAAATTCGGGCAGCGTGGTGAATGGTGCACGCCGGCGCGCCGGCGCACCGTGCGCTGGCGCACACACAGCGCCCTTTGTTCGCGGGCGCACAGACCATGCCGCCGCGCCTGCCCTATCGTGTTCCCGGTGCCCCGAAATGCCGCAACGGCGGCGCACCGGCCCACGAGCCGTGCACATGCAGGAGACCCGATGCAAAATACCTCTTTCGTCGCCGCCGCGCTCGCGCGCGCCGTCCCGCGTGGGCGCCACGCCGCCAGTACGCCCCGCCGGTACCCGCCGGTGCGCAGCGCCGACCAGCAGTTCATCACCATGCTCGACGCGTACCGTGACACCGGCGGCATTGCCCGGGTCCAGGAGCTGATCCAGTTGTGCCGGTCGCACGGCGGTCCGACGGTGGCCGTCATCGCGGCCTGGATCGACACCAGGGCGGTGATCTGTTTCGAATGGCGCTCCGACATCTGGCTGCCCTGGTTCCAGTTCCACCGCCACGATCTCACACCCCACCCGCAACTGGCGCCGGTGTTCGCCGAGCTGGGCGCAGTCTACGACCCCTGGGATAACGCGAACTGGTTCGCCACACCGAACCCCTGGATCGCCGACCGCGCGCCGGTCGACGCGTTGCTGACCGACCTGCCGGGCGTGCTGCAGGCCGCGCGCGCCGACCGGTTCATCGCCAATGGATGACCAGCGCCGACCAACGGAGGCCAGACGCCATGAGCACCGCCGGGCCGTTCCCAAGGGCGAATTCCGCAATGCGCAGCATGGAGGATGCCTGATGAGCACCGCCGGGCCGTTCCCAAGGGCGAATTCCGCAATGCGCAGCATGGAGGATGCCTGATGAGCACCGCCGGGCCGCTCCCAAGAGTGAATTCCACAATGCGCAGCATGGATGCCCGATGACCACTACCCGCACCGAGTCCGACAGCTTCGGCAGCATCGAGTTGCCCGCGGCGGCGCTGTGGGGCGCGCAGACGGCCCGCAGCCTGCATTTTTTCGCGATCGGCGAGCAGCGCATGCCGCTGGCCATCATCCACGCGATGGCGCACATCAAGTGGGCCGCCGCCTGCGTCAACCGCGACCTGGGGCTGCTCGATGGCGCGCGTGCGCAGGCGATTGCGGACGCGGCGCTGCGTGTCGCCGTCGGCGAATTCGACGCCGAATTCCCGCTCTCGGTGTGGCAGACCGGCTCGGGCACACAAAGCAACATGAACGTCAACGAGGTGGTGGCCAGCCTGGCGTCGCGCGCGCTCGGCGCCGCCGCGGCGGCCGGTGGCGCGCGCGCGATCCATGCCAACGACGAGGTCAACCTCGGCCAGTCGTCCAATGACGTGTTCCCCAGCGCCATGCATATCGCCGTGGCCAGCGCCGCCAGCGCCGCCCTGTTGCCGGCGCTGCGCGAACTGCGCAACACGCTGGCGTCCAAGTCGG
>JANMYG010000423.1:0-1971 GCA_031381865.1 Betaproteobacteria bacterium
CTCGGCTTCGCGGCTGTGCCCCGCCCCTCCCTGCGCGCTCCGCCTCTATGCCGCTGCGCTGAGCGCCGCACCGACCAGATAGGTTGCGATCGAGCGCGGTGGCAACTCCGTGGCCGCGCATTCGCCGCCAATCGAGACCACGAACCGGATCGGTTGACCGGTGCGGTTCATCACCACCGTCGCGGTCGAGCCGTCCGGATTCACGAACGCGGCTGCTTCCAGGTCCTGCAGCGACGCGGCACACACCACGCGGCGCGCGCCGGGTTTGACGAAGCGCGCGAAGTGCCCGATGTAGTAATACGAGCTCTGGTGCAGCAGCGCATCGTTACCGGTGTCGACCAGGATCGGCGCGCTGCACAGGTTGCCGACATGGTTCGGACCACCGGTTTCGTCGAGCACCAGGTTCCAGTCGATCCAGCCGACGGTCCAGCGGTTCAGGTCGTTGACCATCGAGCGCGCATAACGCTCGCCCAGGTCCCACGAGCCGATGTGTGGCCCGCCCTCCTGGCAGCCCTCGGTGAACAGCAACTGCTTGTCCGGCCAGGCGTCGTGCAGCAGTTGCACCTGCTCGAAGTGGTTCTCGCCGTACCAGTGGAAACCGGTGCCCCACACGTACCTGGCGGCCGCCGGGTCGGACAACACCACGCTGGCGCGCTCGACCAGGCGGTCGCGGTTGTGGTCCCAGACGATGATGCGCACATCGCCCAAGCCGGCCGCTGCCAGCTCCGGCCCCAGGTAGTCGCGCACGAAGTCGCGTTCTTCCTCGGCGCTGTAGATGCACGAGTCCCAGCGCTGCGTGGCGGCCGGTTCGTTCTGCACCGACACGCCCCACACGGCGACGCCCGCCTTTGCATATTCCTGGATGAAACGCACGAAGCAGCGCGCCCACACCTGCCGGTACTGCGGCAGCAGGTTGCCTCCCTCGTTCATGCGGCCGTTGCTCTTCATCCAGGCCGGCGGGCTCCAGGGCGACACCAGCAGCTTGAGGGCGTGCCCGGCCACGCGTTGCGCTGCAAGCATGAACGGCAACAGCGCCTGCCGGTCGCGTTCGATCGTGAAATCCTCCAGCGCGACGTCACCGGGCGTCTCCAGGTGCGCATAGTTGCCAAGCGCAAAGTCGCAGCTGTTCATGTGCACCCGGCACAGGGTGTAGCCATGGCCATGTTGCGGGTCGAAATAATCGCGCAGCACCTGTTCGCGCTGCAGCGCGCCGAGCTTCTGCCAGGTCACCGCCGCCGCCTCGGTGAACGCGCCGCCAAAACCCTCGATGGTCTGGAAACGGCGCCGCGGATCGACGAAGACGGTTGGCAGCTCGTGTTGCGGCGCAGCCAGCGACAACGGCGCCTGCTCGGCCAGCCGTTGGCCACCCTCCTGCGCGGTCAGGAAGCAGCGGACCGGGCTCATCAGGCAACCTCCGTGCTGCGCACTGCGGTGCGAGCTTGCTTGGGGCGGCCCTGCGCGGCGCTCATGGCCGCAACCTCGAACGGGCCGACGGGCTCATGCCGGCAGCGCGGCCAGCATTGCCTTGGTCACCAGCGTGATGCCGCTGTCGGTGCGAAAGAAGCGTGTGGCGTCGGCCGTGGCGTCTTCACCAATCACCATGCCGTCGGGAATATGGCAGCCGCGGTCCACCACCACGCGGTTCAGCCGCACATGCCGCCCCACTTCCACCTCGGGCAACAACACCGACCATTCGACGCGCGACCACGAGTGCACGCGCACGCTCGAAAACAGCACCGAGCGCAACACGTGGCCAGAGATGATGCTGCCCCCCGACACCAGCGACTCGACCGCCGTGCCGCAACGCTCGCCTTGGTTGTGCACGAACTTGGCCGGCGCCAGTTGTGGCTGGTAGGTCCAGACCGGCCAGCGCGTGTCGTACAGGTTGAGCAGCGGGTCGGTGGCCGTGAGGTCGATGTTGGCGTCCCAGAACGAATCGATGGTGCCGACATCGCGCCAGTACGGCGCCTC
>JANMYG010000434.1:0-2162 GCA_031381865.1 Betaproteobacteria bacterium
GTGTCGGCCTGCAGCTGTGCCGATCGCTCGTCCGCCAATATCCGGGCGAACTGCTCGCCTGGCAGCGGCTTGCTGTACAGGAACCCCTGGTAGGTGTCGCATCCCTGCTGCTGCAGGCAGTGCAGTTGTGCGAGTGTCTCCACACCTTCCGCGGTGACCACCATGCCGAGGCGGTGGCCCAAGTCGACCACCGTCCTGGCGATCGCCACGTCGGCGTCGCGGCCCGGCAGGTCCATCACGAAGGATCGGTCGATCTTGAGTTCGTCGAGCGGAAACTGCTTGAGGTAACTGAGCGACGAATAACCGGTGCCGAAGTCGTCGATCGACAGGGTCACGCCGAGTGCCTTGAGTTCGTGCATTTGCGCCAGCCCGGCTTCCGCGTCGTCCATCAGGATGCTCTCGGTCAACTCGATGACCAATTGGCGCGCCGGCAACCCGCTGTCGTGCATCGCCTGGCGCAGCACCTGGCACAGGTCGCCGGCGGTGAACTGCGGCTTGGAGACGTTGACGGCCACCGTCAACTCGCCCAGCCCGGCCCGTGCCCAGCCGACGGCTTCACGGCACGCGCGTTCGATCACCCATTGCCCGATGGTGCCGATCAACCCCAGTTCTTCCGCCAGCGCGATGAAACGCGCCGGTGGCAGCAGCCCGAGCTCGGGGTGCTGCCAGCGCACCAGGGCTTCCGCGCCGATGATGCGGTTTCTGGCCATGTCCATCTTGGGCTGGTAATGCAGCCGCAGCTCGCCGCGCTGGGTGGCGCTGCGCAATTGCGAGCCCAGCGCCATTCTCTCGTAGGACCGGGCGTGCAATTCGGCCGACGCGAACTTGAACGGCGTCGCATTTTGCTGGCGCGCATGGGTGGCCGCCAGGTCTGCACCCTTGCGCAGCGCCGCCGCCGAGTTGCCGTCGGCCGGCGACACCGAAATCCCGATCCAGGCGCCCGGACCCACTTCATGCAGGCCCAGCGTCACCGGCTCCGACACCACCGCCAGCAGCCGCTTGGCCAGCAGCTCGACCGCCTCGCCGTCCGCCACACCTTCCAGGACCAAGGCAAACTGCTCGCCGCCCAGCCGCGCGACGCGTGGCGCGCGCTCGGTGCTGGTGGCGAACGGCGAACGCAGGCTTTCGGCGTTCGCGAAGCGGTCCAGGCGGCGCGCCAGCACCTTGGCCAGATCGTCGGCACTGACCTGGTCGATGGTCTCGCGCAGTTGCCGGCACTCCGGCACGGTGATGCTGAACAGCGCCACCATGCCACCCACGATGCCGCTCTGCGCAATCATCGCGTCGATGCCACGGTCGAACAGGCGCTGGTTGGGCAGGCCGGTGACCGGATCGAAGTTGAGGAGGCGGTTGTGGTATTGGCGAAAGGCCAACGTGTTGCGCACCCGCAGCACCAGCTCGCTGGCGTCCACCGGTTTGGCCAGGAAATCGGTCGCGCCGAGCTGCAGGGCACGCAATTTGGAATCCGCACCGGTGGCCGCGGTCAGCACGATCACCGGTGTATAACGCAGTTTGCGGTCGCCGCGGATCGCCGCGAGCAGCTCGAAGCCCGAGACGTGCGGCATCATCAGGTCGAGCAGCAACACGCCCGGCTCCTCGCGCCGCAGCAGCGCGATCGCCTCGCGCGAATCGTTGGTCACGACGAAGTTCGCATAACCCTCCTCTTCGAGGCAGGCCTGGATCAGGTCGGTCATCAGCGGTTCGTCGTCGACCATCATCACCTTGGCGTCGAGCAGCGGCGAGCGCGCCGGCGGCTCGATGTCCGCAGGCTGGGTGTTGGACCAAATGTCGTCGCTCATGTTGAAATTTCCTCCAGTTGCGCGGCTGGTCTGGCCGCTCCGCGATCGATACTGTTGCTGATGTCGCGCAGCTCGCTCAAGATCGACGCCACGGCCGCGCGGTTGCCGGCCCGGGTGGCATCTTCCAGGGCCCGGGCGGGTTCGAACAGGTCGTCGAATCCCATGCTGCCGCCGGCGCCCTTGAGCCAATGCGCCAGCGCCGCCAGTGCCGCCATGTCGTCGGCCGCGGCGGCCGCGTCCATCTGCCCCAGCCTGGACGGCAACTGCTCGACGAAACGCGCCACGATGGGTCCGAGTTTGGCATGGCCGGCCAGGCGCGAGATGATCGCCGACGTTTCGCGGTCCGGCATGGCGGCAACGACC
>JANMYG010000443.1:0-2416 GCA_031381865.1 Betaproteobacteria bacterium
GGCGACCGCCAGCATCGCGTTCATCATGCCGGGGCCGAGGATCGCCACGATCACGATCGCCAGCAGCAGGCTGGGCAGCGTCAGGATGATGTCCATCAGGCGCATCACGGCAATCTCGTAGATACCGCGGAAATAACCCGCAGTAAGGCCCAGGATGGTGCCGGCCATGACCGAGATGGCGACCACGGCCAGCCCGATCACGAGCGACAGCCGCGCGCCGTGGATCAGCCGCGACAGGATGTCGCGGCCGATCGCGTCGGTGCCCAGCGGGTAGGCCAGCGACCCGCCGGCCTGCCAGAACGGCGGCTTGAGGAACATCGCGTTGTTCGTGAGGTCGGGCGCGTAGGGCGCCAGCACCGGCGCGAACAACGCGCTCAGCAGCACCAGCACGACGATCGCGAGCCCGGCCACGGCGCCGTGGTTGGCGCTGAAGTAGGTCCAGAATTCGCGCAGCGGCTTGGCCGGCGCCTGTGTTTCGGCCGCGCTGTCGGACAAGGCGCTGACACTCACCGCTGGTGCCTGATGCGGGGGTTGATGATGCCGTAGGTGAGGTCGACCAGCAGGCTGATCACCATCACCACGGCGCCGACCAGCAGCACTCCCCCCTGCAGCACCGGGTAGTCGCGCCGGCTGATGGCCTCGATCAGCCATTTGCCCACACCCGGCCACGAGAAGATGGTCTCGGTGAGCAGGGCGCCGGTGAACAACACGCCGATCTGCAGGCCGATCACCGTGACCACCGGGATCAGCGCGTTGCGCAGCGCATGCAGCGACACCACGCGCAGGTTCGACAGGCCCTTGGCGCGCGCGGTGCGGATGTAGTCCTCGCCCAGCACCTCGAGCATCGCCGAGCGCGTCATGCGCGCGATCACCGCCAGCGGCTGCGTGCCAAGCACGATCATGGGCAGCACCAGGTGCGACGCCGCAGAGCGCCATGCGCCCTTGTCGTTGGCCATCCAGGCGTCGATCAACAGGAAGCCGGTGGTGGGTTCGATGAAATACTTGACGTCCAGGCGACCGGACACCGGCGTCAGGTCGAGTTGCACCGAGAACAGCAGGATCAGCAGCAGGCCCCACCAGAAGATCGGCATCGAATAACCGGAGAGCGAGACGCCCATCACGCCGTGGTCGAAGATCGAGTTGCGCTTGACCGCCGCCAGGATGCCGGCCGGAATGCCGATGATCAGGGCGAACAGGATGGCGCACACACCGAGTTCGATCGTCGCCGGAAACAGCGCCTTGAACTCGCTCATGACCGGCTCGTGCGTGACGATCGACTTGCCCAGGTCGCCCTGCAATACGCGGCCTATGTAGATGCCGTACTGCACCAGCAGCGGCCGGTCCAGGCCGTATTCCTTGAGCAGCGCCGCATGGCGCGTGGCGTCGACACCGCGCTCCCCGGCCAGAGTTTCGATCGGGTCGCCCGGCACCAGCCGGATCAGGAAGAACACCAACAACGTCATGCCGATGAAGGTCGGGATGACCAGGCTCAGGCGGGTGAGGATGAAACGGAGCAAGGTGGTTTTTGGTTGAAGGCCGGCTGGCCGCGGCGCTGTTCGACGAGCGCCGGGCCCTGCGCACAGCGCGGCTTGATTCTAACCAGCGGGGTTGTGCCGCAAGCGCGGTTCGGGCACCGGATAACCCCGGACAAACCCCTATGACGACCGCGGCGCGCGGACCCGCGCCGGCAAACAAAAAGGCCGACTTGCGTCGGCCTTTGGTGCTGGCGGCGCGTGCCGCTTGCGCGCTTACTTGAGGTGCTTGCCGATCAGGCCAGCCATCTCGAACATCGACACCTGCATCTTGCCGAAGATTTCCTTCAGCTTGGCGTCGGCGTTGATCATGCGCTTGTTGACCGCGTCCTGCAGCTTGTTCTTCTTGATGTACGTCCACAGCTTGCTGACCACCTCGGTGCGCGGCAGCGGGCTGTTGCCCACGATCGCGGCCAGGGCGGCGCTTGGTGTGAGCGCCTTCATGAAGGCGGCATTGATGGTGCGCTTCTTGGCGGGGGCCTTCTTGGCAGCCTTCTTGGCTGGGGCGGCTTTCTTGGCGGGCGCTGCTTTTTTAGCAGGCGCCGCCTTCTTGGCCGGGGCAGCCTTCTTGGCTGCTACTTTCTTTGCCGGAGCTGCTTTCTTTGCGGGTGCAGCTTTTTTGGCGGGGGCCTTTTTGGCCGGAGCTTTTTTTGCAGTTGCCATGATTGATTGTCCTTCTCGAAGTTGATTAATCACCAGCGAAGAACTGCTTCTCCTCTGGCACTGCGGATGCTACTGGAGAAAAATCGTGTTTCCAAGCGAAAACTGATGTTTTTCACTCTGGCGTGTTGTTTTTTATGCTGTGTGGCATTGGTGTTTTCACTCGGGAAACCGGATTTTCCGCGTTCGGTCACCGTGCCCACGGGCTTGCAACTCGCCGCAAC
>JANMYG010000719.1:0-7069 GCA_031381865.1 Betaproteobacteria bacterium
CTCGAACAGGCTGCCCCACAACGGATCACGCGCGACCTGCACCGCATTGCGCAAGCCCAACAACCAGCAAGCCAGGCCAACATCATAAAAATACAGCTTGGGTGCTTTGACCAGGCGCTTGCCGGTATTGGTAAACCAGGGGGGAAGCATGTGCACGATGTAGCTGCTTTGCAGCAGGTCGACCCAGGCGCGGGCGGTGACGTGCGACACACCCGCATCGTTGCCCAGGCTGCTGAGGTTGAGCAACTGCCCGGTGCGCCCGGCACACAGGCGCACAAACCGTTCGAATCGGTGCAAGTCATGCACCGCAGCGAGCTGCCGCAAATCTCGTTGCACATAGGTGGCAAAGTAGTCCGCCAGGGCCTGCGAGGGGTCGAGACGCTGGTCATGAATGCGTGGATAAAACCCGGTCAAGAGGTGTTGCGCCAGATCCGGGCTTGCGGCGTCGCCCCGGAGGCGCTGCACTTCTGCCAGCGTGAACGGCAACAGACGCAGTACGGCGGTCCGCCCCGCGAGGGACTGCGAAACCTGGGTCATGAGTTCGAACTGGTGGCTGCCCGTCAGGATGAACCGGCCAGGCTGCGGGTTGGCATCGACCATGCCTTGCAGATAGGACGCCAATTCGGGCGCACGCTGGATTTCATCCAGGATAGCCCCCTGCGCATATTGCGCCAGGAAGCCGCGCGGGTCGTCTGCTGCATAGCGGCGTGTGTCGGGGTCTTCCAGCGTGACGTAAGGCTTGTCGGAAAACAGGCTTCGGGCCAGGGTGGTCTTGCCGCTTTGGCGGGGCCCGGTCAGCGTGATCACCGGATACTGGCTTGCCAGTTGCAACAATACCGGCGCGATGTTGCGTTCGATCATGGCGACATGGTAGCACCATGACCTGCAATTTAAAGATCTTTTCTTCAAATTGCAGGAACTGATGGCGTCCATCCGGCGCCCACCGGCGCGGCAGACATCCCCGCTTCCCGACGCCTGACCGCCAGCCCCAAACATCCCAGGCGCATGGCCCAGCGGCTCACGCGGCGGCGTTGGGCCGACCGATGGCTTCGGCCACCACCACCGCTTCCAGCAGGCCGGCGTCGCTGAGCGCGTTGGGCAGCAGTTGCTTGCGCAGGCTGATCTTGACCTCGGGGTCGGCGGCGCCCATGGCGATCGCGGCATCCCGCGCCGACGCGCGGGCCAGCTGCGTGGCGGCTTCGATCGCCGCCGCCGGGTCGGTGAATTGTTTCGTTCCCACGGTGGAATGCAGCATGAACAGGCCGCTGCCGTCGCCGTCGACCCGTACCGTGACGGTCTGCGCCACCACGCCGGTGGCCGCGCCGACCGCGTTGGCGACGTCGCAGTGTTCGGGGAAGACAACCTCGCAGCCCAGCCTTCGCCCGACCTCGCCGTAATACACCCGCACCGGCCCGCCCACCGCCACCACCGGCACCGAGGGCGTGATGGTGATGCGCGCCAGCCCGAGCGTGCCGTCGCCGGCACACACCGCATGGATCAATTTGTCCTCGCGCAGGTGCTGGCCGAAAGCGGTGTCCAGGATCGTGCGCGCGCTCAGGCGCACCGTCTCGCTCCACACATCGTGCGCGTACTGCTGCGTGCGCTCGGGCGTGGGGAACTTCATCTCGCGCAGACGGCAACCGAGTTGCGCGGCCAGGCGCGCGGCCGGGGCCGACCAGTTGTCCTGCAGGCCCAGCACATGCGCCGCGTCGGACGGCGTGAAGCCGCTCACCTGCACCAGGCCCTTGCGCTTGAGGGACGCGATCGCGCGCTGGGCGCTGAGCGCGGTGGCCAGCCGGCGCAGCGGCTGCGGCCGTTCGGTCACCAGCAGCAGCACCTCGCGTTCACGCGCCGTCAATTCGGCCGCCGGCACACCCGCGCGCGCGCCGAAGGGCAGCAGCACGAAGCGCCCGTGCATGGAACCGCCGCCGTCCACGTCCGCCAGGTCGGCTTCCAGCAGCGCCACCACCTCGGGATACCGCGCGCCGATCAGCGCCACCGGCACGATGCGCTGCGGACCAACCGTGATCTTGCCGTTGGCGCCCAGGTGGATCTCGCTGTCGCCGCCCAGGCCGATGGTGCGCACGTCGATGGCGCGCACCATGGTGCGCCAGCCACCGACCTCGGCCCCCTGCTCGGTCACCTTGGGCCGGCCATCCAGCAGCACCCCCAGGTCGGTGGTGGTGCCGCCCATGTCGGACATGATGAAACTCTGCAGGCCTGACAGCCATTGCGCACCCACCAGGCTGGCGGCCGGGCCGGACAACACGGTCTCGATCGGACGCGTCGCCACGGTCTCGGCCAGCGCCAGCGTGCCGTCGCCCTTGACGATCATGAGCGGGCATTGGATGTGCAGCTGCACCATGGCGCGGTTCACGGCCTCGATCAGCGTAGTCACGCGCGAGATCAGCCGCGCATTGAGGGCCGCCGTCAAGGCGCGGCGCGGCGCATCGAGCGACGAGGACAACTCGGTCGACAGCGTGACCGGCTTGCCGGTGCGCGCCACGATCAGGTCGCGCGCCGCGTGTTCGTGCGCGGCGTTGCGCACGGCAAAGGTCGACGCCACGGCGAATGCGTCGACCTTGGCCGCCATGCGCTCCAGCGCTGCCTCCAGCGCCGCCGTGTCGAGCGGCACCGGAGCGTCGCCGTTGTGGTCGTGCCCGCCCGCCACCAGCTCGACCGGCATGCCCGGAAAAGCCGCGGCGATGCCGGTGCGTTCGACCATCTGCGCGTCGAAGCCGATCAGCACCACACCCACCGCGCTGCCGTGGCCTTCGACCACCGCGTTGGTGGCCAGCGTGGTCGACACCGACACCAGCCGGATGTCGCTGGCCCGCAGCCCCTGCGGCAGTTGCGCCACCGCCTGGGTGATGGCCTCGGACACGCCGATGGCGAGGTCGCCCTTGGTGGTGATGGCCTTGGCGCGCGCCACCACGCGGTGGCCATGGGCCTCGATGATGGCCGCGTCGGTGTAGGTGCCACCGGTGTCGACACCGATCAGGTAGGAAGAAGTCATGTGTAGTTGGACACCGTGTGCGGGGCCCAAGGATACTTCAGGCGTGAACCATCTCCTGCCGCAGCCGACCGGGTAGGCGCGGCGCTCAGGCGGCGAGCATGTTGTGAAATGGCTTGCGGTTCTTCCAGCGGTAAGCGCCGAAATCCCTCTGGTCGGTGGTGAGGATGCGGCCATGCCCCAAGTGCTCGGCGAGCAGGACGAGCGACGCATCGGCCAGGTCCATCGGCAGCCTGGCGTATTGCCGCATCAGCTTGGGGATGTGTGCCAAAAGTTCGGAAGGAATATCCCACACCAGCAGACCGCCAGCGGCCACTTCAGCCATCAACGCCTGCGCGAAGCGGGCGCCCAAACGGCTTGCCATCAGGTGTGTGGCTTCGGTCAGCACCGGCCATGTGGTGATCCAGCCTTCCTGGGCACTGGGGGCTGCGGCCGCAGCGCGCTGATGCCATGCATCACCCTTGTCCAGCAGCGCATACAAGAACCCGGTGTCGACCGCAATCATTTGCGGCTGGGCCTGGGGCCGCCCTTTGCCCGCCTGCCGGGCGGCGCTGCCGCTGCTGGCGACAGGTGTTTGGCCACCAGGCCCTCCGACACGTAGTGCTTGACATTGGCCGAAACGTCCGAGATGCCGCTGTCGCCCTTGCCGATCAACTTCGAGAGGTGCTTCAACCCCGTACCGCCGGCACGCACATGGCGGTAATAGAAGTCGACGCTCTCGCGCAGCACCTCGCTGACCTTGCGGCCGGTGCTGGTGGCGAGGTAACTCACCTGCTGTTCAGCTACACCTTCAAACCTGGCGTTGACTCGCATGGACACCCCATCGGCTTCAGGAACCCGGTCATTGTATGACAGTGCATGACAACTGGCACACCCGTTCCTCCGGCATGGCGACGAGTCGGACTTGCTTCACCGGCGGCGGCGAGATCCTGCCCGGCCTGCCGGTGATGAGCGACGTGCGGGTGGAGATGCATCTGCGCCGGATCACGTTGACTGGCCCTTGATCCCGACAGCCCGGGAAGCGATTACAGTTCCCGCTCATGACGTCGGATTGTCCGTGTGGCCACAACACCCAGGAGTCGCCCATGCGAACCCACCAGGAAATAGATGCACGCAGCCGGATGCTGCATATCCTCGTTGCGCAAAAGATAAGGCAGGACCCCGCGTTATTCGACGTGGCCAGGGCGACGCTTGCACGATGGCGCGCAAAGGTGGATGCGCCGTCACAACCCTACCTGGTGCATTGGGAAGACCTGATGGGCGAGAGCTTGGAGGCCTGCCTGGCGGTGGCGGTCGAAGAATCACCGCGGGCGGATGCGTTGCGCCAGTGCTCACCGTTCTCGGGCGTTCTGACCAACAGCGAGCGCTTCGCGTTCTTGAAAACCTGGAAGCAGGACCATGCAGCGGCACGAGCTTGAACACCTCATTCGCGCCGCTGCGGCGATTACCAACCAGTACGAGATCGTGGTGGTCGGCAGCCAGTCGATCCTTGGCGCGGTGCCGGACCGGGTACGCCGACGCAGCACCCGCAATCCATGGATCCCGAGGCAAGCCCGGGATGACATATGCCGCTGCCGCCCTTGTGGTGGATGACTGATACGCTTTTGCGTTCAAAGATATCAACCGTTCAACTTGAGCTCGCCAAAGGGCCGAGTGGCTTCGACAGGCTCAGCCCGAACGGATATTGCCGATCGAACGCAATTTGCTATGACACACCAATGGCGACGACCTCAAATGGCGCCATTGGCCACAACCTCGAGCGACAACAGTAACCACGAACTCAGGCGACACGATCCAATGACCACAACCTCGGGTGGCACCAGTAACCACGAACTCAGGCGACACAATCCAATGACGACAACCTCGAGCGGCAACAGTAATCACGAACTCAGGCGACACAATCCAATGACGACAAGCTCGGGTGGCACCAGTAGCCACAAACTCGGGCAACTCAATCGCCACGACGGCAGGCAACACCAGTCCGCGACATACAGCCCACAGCAATTTCAGGCATGAACCATCTCCTGCGCACCGACCTCGGCGGCGCCGCGCCCGGCCGCCGCGGCGACACCCTGCTCAGCCTGCTGGTGATGAGCGACGTGCAGGTGATGGATACGGTGTCGCCGGCGCGCTGCGAATGGGTGGAACTGCTGGCGGCCGAGCCGCGCTGGCAACCGCTGCTGCCCATGCACCGGCCCTACGAGGCGCTCACGCACTGGGCGCTGGCGGCGCATGTGGACGCGCTGCGGCGCACGCCATTGGCGCCGTGGAGCCACCGGCCCTACGACCTGGCGTTGTGCCTGGGCGACAACATCGACAACGCGCAGCAAAACGAGCTCGACGCCTTCCTGGCCATCCTCAGCGGTGGCCGCGCGCAACTGTCGGCCCAAGGCGGCGTGCACGAGCCGTCATCCGAACTCGGGACGGGGCGGTGGCCCTACTGGTGTCCGCAGCCGGATGTCGACGACGACTGGAAGGCGCGCGGTTATCCGGCCGTGTCCGACTTCGTGTCACGCGCGAGCGCTGCAGTGCGTTCCGGCGGACTCGGCTTTCCCTGGGCCAGCCTGCCCGGCAACCACGACCTGATGCGCCAGGGCACCGCCCTACCCGAGCCGCGCATCGAGGCCATCGCCGTGGGCGCGTCCAAGCGCCTGCGCCGGCCCGAGGGTTTCGACCCGGCCGATCCGCTGGCGCGGTTCGTCGAGGACCCCGCCGCGTTCTCGCACCGCGGCACGCGCCGCGTGGCGGCGCTCGACGACCGGCGTGCTGTCGACAAACACCAATGGATCGCCGCCCACATGGCGCATGGCGCCTCCGGCCTCGGCACGCAGCATGCGCAGGACGGCAGTGCGGACACTGTGATAGACACCGAACACGCGCGCATCGTGCTGCTCGACACCACCCATCCGGCGGGCGACTACCAGGGCAGCATCGGCATGCAGCAACTGGATTGGCTGGAGGCGCGGTTGTCAGAGGTGGACGCGCAACCCGGGCGCATCGCCGTGCTGGCCAGCCACCACGGTTCAGCCTCGCTTACCAACACCCGCGGGCACGACCCGCAGCGCCGGCAAGCCGACGCACTGACGGCGCTCGCGCACCGCCACCCCTGTCTCGTGGCCTGGCTGGTCGGCCACCGGCACCTGCACGAGGTCCGGGCGCATCCCGGCCCGGGTGGCGGCTTCTGGGAAATCTCGACTGGCTCGCTGATCGACTGGCCTTCGCAAACCCGCGCGGTCGAGTTCGTCCGCCATGGCGCAGGCCAGCTTGAGATCGTCTGCACGCTGCTCGACCACCGTGCCGCACCCGGCAGCCTGGCGCACCTGCACCACGCACTCGCGCGGCGTTTCGCCGGTGGCCAGGCGAGCCGGATGCAGGGCGCTGCTGGCGACGGCGACGTGCGGCTGCTGCGGCCCTGACGGCGCGCGCCCGCTCGCCGATCGCGGCCAGCGGCAAGGCCAGGGCGCCGACACGGCCAGCAGGCCGACGGTGGCTGCGACCGCCAGCACAGGTATGGCCCACAACCGGCCTGCACGGGGTCGGCGGGAGCACAGCACCACAGCGGGTGGTGCCGGCGCTAGCGCGTCCGGTCCGGGCTGCTACCGCACGACCGCCCGCAGCACCACCTCCGCCAGCGGCAGGTTGGCGGCCTTCCAGCTTTCCATGCCGCCGCGGTACCAGCCGACCTGGGTGTAGCCCAGTTTCTTCGCGCGCAACGCCGCGTTCACCGCCAGCCAGCAGTCGCGGCTCTGGCAATAGAAGACAACCGGCGCCAACGGGTCCGGGCTGAGCAATTTCAGCAGGCCGGAAAAGCGCGCCTCATAGGCGTTGTCCACTGCGGCGTCGTCGAACGCCAGCCCGCCGGCCAGCAGCGTGACTGCCCCTGGAATCGCCTCGTTGACTCCGGCCCAGACGTCGACCAGCACCGGGGCCGGCGCGCTGCGCAGCGCCTGCGCCAGCTCCCGGGTGCCATAGGTGCGGATGCCGTCGAGTCGCTGCGGTGTGATGTCCTGGAACTTCTGTGTGCGCAGGCCGCTGGCGCTGGTCATGCCGCCGCCG
>JANMYG010000456.1:0-3697 GCA_031381865.1 Betaproteobacteria bacterium
GCCACGATCGTGGGGACATTCCAATGAGCGCCGCGCCGGGCCGCCCCGAGCAAGCTCGCACCGCAGTGCGCAGCACGAAGGTATTCCAATGAGCGCCGCGCCGGGCCGCCCCCAAGCAAGCTCGCACCGCAGTGCGCAGCACGAAGGTATTCCAATGAGCGCCGCGCCGGGCCGCCCCCAGGCAAGCTCGCACCGCAGTGCGCCGAGCGCGGGTACACCAGTGAGCGGCGCCGGGCTGTTCCCAATGGCGAATTCCGCCAAACGCAGCACGGAGGATTCCTGATGGGCGCCGCTGCTCCGACCCGTGGCGCCGGGGCGCCGAGCGGGGGGCGGCGCCACACCCCAGGCGGCGAGCGCGGGGGCGCAACGGTGCGCCGCCGCGATCGCCGTCGCGGCTTCACGCTGGTCGAAGTGCTGGTGGCCATCGCCATCATGGCCGTGCTGGCCGTGATTGCCTGGAGCGGGCTGGACGGCATGGCGCGCGCGCAGGCCCGCACCAGGGCCTACAGCGACGATGTGCTGGCGCTGCAGGCGGGCCTGACGCAGTGGGGCGCTGACCTGGACGGCCTCACGCAGTTGCCACCGGTGGGCGGGGTGGATTTCGACGGCCGCGTGGTGCGTATCACGCGCCAGGACAATTACGACCCGGTGCTGGATTCCCAATCCGCCGCCGTGCGGCTCGGTGTCGGCGACGCCGGCAGCATCCGTGTCGTCGCATGGGGCGCGCGCGACGTCGACGGAACGCGCCAGTGGTTGCGCTGGCAGTCGGCGCCCGCACGAACGCGTGCCGAGTTGCTGGCGGCCTGGGAGCAGGCCGGTTCATGGGGGCAGAATCCGACCGACGAGTTGCGCCAGCGCGAAGTGGTCATTGCGCCGCTGGACGAGTGGCAGGTCTTCTACTTTCGCAACGACAGCTGGACCAGTCCGCTGTCGAGCGCCGGAGGCAGCGTTTCGGGCGCTGCGCGGGGTCAGGAGCCGCTGCCCGATGGCGTGCGACTGGTGTTGACGCTGTCTGCCGGCCAGGCGGTCAGCGGACGCATCACGCGCGACTGGGTGCGGCCCACCCTGGGGCCGGGGGGCTCGTGACGGACTCGCCGGCCTCTGCGTCGGTCAGACGCAGCGCCCAGCAGCGCGGCGCCGCGTTGCTGATGGCCATGCTGACGGTGGCGCTGGTGACCACGCTGGCCGCAGGCGCCTTGTGGCATCAGTGGCGCAGCGTCGAAATCGAATCCAGCGAGCGCACGCGCGTACAGGCTGGCTGGATACTCAGCGGCGCACTGGACTGGGCCCGGCTCATATTGCGCGAGGACGCGCGCACCGGTGGCATCGACCACCTGGGCGAGCCATGGAACGTGGCCTTGTCGGAGTCGCGGTTATCGAGCTTCCTGGCCATCGACCGCAACAATACCGACCTGGCCGCGGACGCCTACCTGTCCGGTCACATGATGGATGCCCAGTCGCGCATGAACGTGATGAACCTGGTGGCTGCCAACCAGCTCTCGGAGCCAGACCTGAAGGCGTTTATCCGCCTGTTCGAGTCCCTCGGGCTGGAGGCCGCCGAACTGGAGAACATGGCCGCCAAGCTGCGCGCGGCGCTCGACAACAGCGCCGATGCGCAGCCCGGGCCGGCAACCGCCTTGTTGCCGCGCCGGGTGGCCCAGTTGCAGTGGCTGGGGCTGTCGGCCAGCAGCCTGGTGCGCCTGGCGCCGCACATCACGGTGTTGCCCGCACGTACACCGCTGAACCTCAACACCGCTGGCGCCGAGGTGATTGCGGCCAGCATTCCCGGCCTGGATCTGGCGGGCGCGCGGCAACTGCTTTCGGCGCGTGAACGCACACCGTTTCGAACGCTTGCCGAAGCCGGAAAGCTGCTGCCCGCAGGATCCGAGGCGCTTAATCCGGCCCAGTTCAGTGTCGCGACGCGCTTTTTCAATGTCTACGGCCGCCTGCGCATCGAGCAGGCAGTGGTCGAAGAGCAGTCGCTGGTGCAGCGCAACGGACTGGACGTGCGCACGTTGTGGCGCGAGCGCGCAGCCCTCGGCCCAGCGCTCGACATCGAGGTGCCCCGCTAGGCGCCGGATTGGCGAAAGCGCCCACTTACAATGCGCCGATGACGACCCTGACTGTTGCCTTGCCGTTGGTCCGACCGACGGTCGGGACCGATTTCAGTTATGCGTTGTCCGACGGCAACCAGACCGTGCTTGGACATGGTTTCGCGCCGCTGGCGATGTTGCCCGACGCCGATGCGGTGGTGCTGGTCGTGCCGGCGCGCGCGTTGTCCTGGCACCAGGTCAGGCTGCCCGCGCTCGCAGCCAGCCGCATGAAAGCCGCGCTCGAGGGTGCGCTGGAGGAGCGCTTGCTGGACGAGCCTTCCAGCCTGGCGTTTGCGGTCGGCCCGGAACGCGGTTCCGATGGCACGGTGACCGTGGCGGCCTGTGACAAGGCGTGGCTGGCGGGCACACTGGAATTCTTCGAACACGCCCGGCGGCCAGCGACCCGCGTGGTACCCGAGTGGGCGCCGGTCGCACGCGGCGCGCAGCCGCAGGCGTGCGTCGCGGTGACCGGCACGGCACAGGACCCCTGGATCACGGTGGTCGATACCGCGGCGGTGGTCTGCGCGCCGCTGGGCGCGGCTCCGGTGCTGCTGGCGTCGGCTGCGCACGACGCCGACACCGCCCCGTTGCTTGCCGAGCCGGCGGTGGCCGCTGTTGCCGAACACCTGCTGGCGCGCCCGCCACTGATCCGTCAGGTGGCCGAAGGCCTGGTGGCCAGCAGCCAGAGCCCATGGGAGCTGGCGCAATTCGAGCTTGCGATTTCGAGCAGCGGGCGGATGGCGCGCCGCGCGATGCAGGTCATGCAGCAACTGGTGCAGTCGCGGGCGTGGCGTCCCGCGCGCTGGGCGCTGGTGGTCATGTTGTTGGCCAACCTGATCGGATTGAACGCCTGGGCCTGGCGCCAGGACGCCGTCGTGAAGGCCAAGCGCGAACAGGTCAAGGGTGTGTTGAGCCAGACCTTTCCGAAGGTGAAGACGATCGTGGATCCGCCACTGCAGATGGAGCGCGAACTTGCGCTGCTGCGCCAGGCCAGTGGCGCCCTGTCTGCGCGCGACCTGGAGGCGATGCTGGGCGCTGTGGGCGCGGCCCTGCCACCAGGAAAATTTCCATCGGCGATCGATTTTGGTCCCGGCGAGGCGGCACTCCGGGGCCTCGGCCTGGACGCGGCGCAGGTGGCCGAGGTCGGTCGCAAGCTGGGTGGAGGCGGATACACGGTCCGGCTCGACGGCGACCGGCTGGTGGTGCGCGCGGGTGGCCGCCCATGAGGCGCTGGAGTGATTGGCGCGGTGTCTGGCGCGGACTGGCCGCGCGGGAGCGGCGTCTTGTCGCGGCTGCGGGCGTGGTGCTCGCGCTGGCGTTGATGTGGCTCGTCGGCGTGAGCCCGGCACTCAAGACCCTGCGGGCGGCCCCGGCCCAACTCGACGCGCTGGATCGGCAGTTGCAGTCGATGCAGGACCTGGCTGCGCAGGCCAGGGGTCTGCAGGGGCGCCCGCCGCTGACCCGCGACGATGCGGTGCGCGCCTTCGAGGCGGCGGTGCAACAGCGCCTGGGCGCCGGCGCGCAGGCCAGCGTGAATGGCGATCGCGTCACCGTCACGCTCAAGGCCGCCTCGCCGGACCTGCTGGCGCAGTGGTTGGGTCAGG
>JANMYG010000481.1:0-5683 GCA_031381865.1 Betaproteobacteria bacterium
ACCACGATGTTGACCACCAGGTAGATCAGCGCCAGGAACAGCAGGCCGCCCTGTATCACCGGAAAATCGCGCGACAACACCGCGCCGATGATCAGGCGCCCCATGCCGGGAATGGAGAACACCTGCTCGATCACCACGGCACCGCCAAGCAGGCCACCGACCATGATGCCCATCACGGTGACGATCGGCACCATGGCGTTCACCAGGCCATGGCGCAGCACCACCCGCGCTTCGGGCAGGCCCTTGGCGCGGGCGGTGCGCACGAAGTCCTGGCCCAGCACCTCGAGCATGCTCGAGCGCGTCATGCGCGCAACAAAACCCATCTGCACACAGGCCAGCGTGAACGTGGGCAGGGCGATGTGGCGCGCCCATTGCCACGGGTTCTGCGCAAACGCCACATAGTCACCGGCCGGGAAGATCGGCAGCAGCACCGCCACCAGCCAGACCAGCACCAGGCCGAGCCAGAACTCCGGGATCGACAGGCCCAGCAGCGCCAGCGTCATCAGGCCCTGGTCGGCCGCCCGTCCATGGCGTACTGCCGCCAGCACGCCGGCGGCCACGCCGATCAGCACCGCGAAGAAGAACGCCAGCAGGGTCAGCGACAAGGTCACCGGCAGGCGTTCGAAGATGGCGCTGGTGACGCTGCGGTTCAGTAGCAGCGAGCGGCCCAGGTCGCCCTGCAGCAGGCGCAGGTACCAGTCGCCCATGCGCAGCAGAAACGGCCGGTCCAGCCCCAGTTCATGGCGCACCCGGTCGAGCGCCTCGGCGGTCGCGCCGGCGTCCAGGAACATCGACGCCGGGTCGCCCGGCACCAGCCACAACAGGCCGAAGGTGATCAGCGAGACCAGGAACAGGACGGGGACCGAGGCGAGCAGGCGGCGTACGACAAAACGTCCCATTGCGCTGCTCGGGTTCGCCGGTCGACTCTGGTGGCCGCGGGCCGGTGTCGGAGCGCTCGCCTACTCCAGCCACACCCCCCACATGCGCGGAATACGGTAGGCCTTGAAGTTCTTGAGCCTCGACGAGGCGACCTGGAACTGGCCGTAGGTGCCCAGGTTGAGCGCGATCGCCTGGTCGGCCATCTGGTTCTCGAAGTCCGCGAAGATCTTCTTCTGGGTCTCGACGTTCATCTCGGAATTGATCTTCTCGAACATCGCGTCGATGGCCGGGTCGGCCTTGCGCTGGCCCTGGCCCTTGACCCAGTGCGACATCGCCGAGACCGGCCCTTCATAGGGCTCGATGCCGAAGCCGTGGGTCCAGAAGTTCCAGCCCTGGTCGCTCTTGAGGCCGATGCCCGAAGTGGTGGGCCAGTCGGCCACCTTGAGTTCGACGTTCACGCCGATCTGCGACACCTGCTGCTGGAACACCGTCGCGGCGTCCACATTGGGGCGGATGTTGTCGATGATGAAGGTGAGTTTCTCGCCCTTGTAACCCGACTTGGCCAGCGCCGCCTTGGCCGCGGCGAGGTCCTGCTTCATCGGCTTGCGGTCGGTGTGGTAGGCCGAGCCGGCATAGACCCAGCTCTGGTCGACCTTGTAGATGTCCGGATACGCAACGCCCAGGATCTCCTCCGCGTCGATCGCCTGCGCGATCGCGCGGCGGAAGTTCAGGTCGGCACCCGGGCCCTGCGCCATGTTGAACTTGAGCACCTGCACCGCCCACGGCAGGACCTTGATCACCTGGAAGTTGGGGTTGCCGCGCAGCCGCTTGGCGGTGGCGTCGTCGGTGGTCTCGTTGAGTTGCACCTGGCCGGTTTCCAGCGCCGCATTGCGCGCGCCGGCCTCGGGCATGAAGCGGAACGTCACCGTGTCCAGGTAGGCGATCTTGGCGCCGGCGAAGCCGTCGCGCTCCTTGTAGGCCGGGTTGGGCTTGTAGTCGTCGAAACGCGCCACCTTGACATGGCTGTCGGGCTTGTACTCGACGAACTTGTAGGGCCCGGTGCCGATCGGATCGGCCTTGCCCATCTCCTTGGCGGCCTCGCTCGCCGGCATGATGGCGATCGGCGCGCGCGGGCTCGACAGGTTGCCCAGGAAGGTGGACTGCACCGTCTTGAGCTTGATGGTGACCTGGTTCGGTCCGCTGGCCGCCACCGAATCGATGGCCCCGATCAGGCTGGCCGAGGCGCCGGCCTTGCGGTAACGCTCGAGCGAGGCCACCACGTCGGCCGGGGTCATGTCCCGGCCGTTGTGGAACTTCACCCCCTGGCGCAACGTGAACACATAGGTCAGGCCGTCGGGCGAGACCACCACGCCGGTGGCCAGGTCGGGCACCGGGCGCGCGTTTTCATCGCGTGCATACAGGGTCTCGAAAATATGCAGGTTCACGTTGCGCGCCACCTGCGCGGACGTGGCATGCGGGTCGAGCGAAGGCGGCGCCTGGGTCATCGCGATGACCATGTCGCCACCCTTCTTCTGGGCCAGCGCGGGAACGGCGGCCCCCAGCGCGAGCGCCGCGGCCAATGCAAGCTTGAGGAATTTCAGTTTCATGGGTTGCTCTCCTTCGTTGGTCTGTCGGTAACGAACATCTTCGGTTGGCACGCTCTCAGCCCCGGGGTTCTTCGTAGTCCTGCATCACCACGGCCACGCAGTCTCCACGCTGGACCCGCCCCGGCCCGGAGGCCATCCACAACACGCCGCCGGCGCCGTAGAACATTTCCAGCGGGGCATGGTCCACGTCCTCGATGAAGTGCAGGAAACCCGCGCTTTGTCCGGCCCGCACCACGTCGCCCGCCACGTGGCGCGGCTCGAAGATGGCACCGGCCGGCGCAAAGCTGTAACACGACGGGTCGCGCACCATCATGTGCCGCGTAGCGGCCGAGCCGTCGCGCTGCGCCGTCTCGGGCGTGCCGGCCAGCATGCCCAGATGCTTTAGCATGTTGCGCACGCCGCGCTCACCGATCCGCACACCCTCCACGCTGACCCGTCCCCAGCCGCCGATCTCGGTGCCCAGCGACAGAATCTTGCGCCGCTCGACCGACGAGGTCAAGGTCGCGCCTTCGTCCACACCCCAGAACACCACGTTGAACGGCGCACCGAATGCGGCCGCGGCGGCCATGGTGCGCTCGCGCAGCGCGGCGTCGGCTACGTAATGCATGTTGGTGCTGGGCAGGCACTCGGCCGAATGCCCGGCCGTGTGCAGGTCGATCGAGGCATCGGCCAGCGGCACGATGCGGCTGTCGATGAAATGCGCCAGCATCTCTGAGAAACCGCCCGCCGGGTTGCCGGGGAAACAGCGGTTGAGGTCGCGCCCGTCGATCGGCGACAGCCGGGTGCCGTTCAGCGCGGCCGGAATATTGACCGCCGGGATCAGCACCAGGCGCCCGGAAATCTGTTCCGGTTTCAAGTTATGGGCCAGGCGCGAGACCGTGATCTGGCCCTCGTATTCATCGCCATGCACACCGCCGGTCAGCAGCAGGGTGGGGCCGGCGCCGTGGTTGAACACATAGATCGGTATCTCGACCACGCCCCAGCCCGAGGTGTTGCGCGACTGCGGCGCCCGCAGGTAGCCGGCCTGCCGGCCCGGCCGGTCGAAATCGATGTCACAACGGACGCGGCTGGCGGCAGATGTCATTCCCGTAGGTCCCCTCAGAACCGTTTTGCTAAAAGTCAGAATAGCATATTCTCTAAATGTATACAATCGACCAATGGGAAAAGAACGCGGCAAATCGCTTCACCTGGTGGAACAACAACCGTCGGTTTCCACAACGCCGGCGTTCCTCAAGCTGCAGCCGCGCACGTTGGTGCACCAGGTCATCGACGCGCTGGTGGCCGGTGCCTCCGAAGGCCTGCTGCTGCCCGGAGACCGCATCGTCGAAACCGAACTGGCGGCCCAGCTCGGCGTCAGCCGGGTGCCGGTGCGCGAGGCGCTGCGCGTGCTGGAGAGCCAGGGCATCGTGGTCAACGAACCCTACAAGGGCATCCGCCTGACACCGGTCACACCGCAGCGCATCGACCAGCTGATCGAGGTGCGCGTGGCGCTGGAGACCACTGCCGCGCTGGCCGCGATGCGCCAGGGCAGGAATGGCGCGGAGCAGCTGGCCGAACTCGAGCGCATCGTGCAGGAGATGGAAACCATGGCGGCGCGCAACGACGTGTTCGGTTTCGCCACCGCCGACACCAGCTTCCACCGCAGCTTCTGCGGCTTCGCCGGCAATACCGTGCTCAGCGACATGTGGGAGATGCTGGCGCGCCAGATGACCATCATCTTCGGCCTCTCCGCGCTGGGCAAGCCGATGCCCGCCATCGTGGAAGAACACCGCACGCTAATCCGGGTGTTCGCCTCTGGTGATGCCGCCGACATGGCGCACGCCATCAGCGAGCACATCGACGTGGAGATCCACAAGGTCGACCTGGAGAACATCATCGCCCGGCGCCGCTCCGAAGCGGCGCTGGCAGCGCAACCGTCCTGACACGAGGGTGCCCCCGCCATGACCCAACCCCAGCCCGGCAGCAGCGCGCTCGGCGCCGTGAAGATCCGCGCCATCACCTCGGTGCCGCTCATCGGCGAGAGCCCGAAGGGCGGCTGGTCGACCGAGATCAAGCCCGAGGACTCGGTCCACGCGCTGGTGGCCGTGCACACCGACGCCGGCATCACCGGTTTCGGCAGCGTCTTCACCGACGGCCGGCTGGTGCAGGCCGCGCTCAAGGTGCTCGAGCCGCTGTTCCTGGGCGAAAACGCGCTCGAACCCGAGCGCGTGACCGAGAAGCTGCACCAGAACACGTTCTGGATGGGCCGCGGCGGCACGCTGACGCACGCCATCAGCGGCATCGACATCGCGTTGTGGGACATCCTGGGCCGGGCCACGCGCATGCCGGTGGGCCGGCTGCTGGGGGGCAGTTACCGTAGCCGCGTGTTGCCCTATTGCTCGGTGCTGATGGAGCAGCCGGCGCTGATGTTCGACGTGATCACGCAGTACCGCGAGCAAGGCTTCAAGGCCTTCAAGATCGGCTGGGGCCCGTTCGGCCGCGCCATGGACACCCGGCTCGACCGCGACATCGTGCGCGCGGCGCGCGCGGCGGCCGGCCCCGACACCCAGCTGTTCGTCGACGCCGGCGCCAGCGACGCGCATTGGCCGCATGGCCTGAAATGGGCGCTGCGCACCGCCGAGATGCTGGCGGAATTCGACGTCGGCTGGTTCGAGGAGGCGCTCAAACCCGACGCGATCGACGACTTCTGCCACCTGCGCCGCGCCAGCCCGGTGCCGATCGCCGGCGGCGAAGTGCTGACCCGGCGCCAGGCCTTCCTGCCCTGGCTCGCGCGCGGGGCGTTCGACATCGTGCAGCCCGACGTGACCAAGGTCGGCGGCATCAGCGAGCAACGCCGCATCGCCTGGATGGCGCACGACTTCGGCGTCAAGACCATCGGCCACGGCTGGAATACCGCGCTCGGTGTGGCGGCCGACCTGCAGCTCGCCAGCGCCTTCCCCGACACCGACCTGGTGGAGTTCATCGGTGGCAGCCCGTATGTGGACGGCATCCTGCAGCAGCCGTTCAGGCTCGACGCCGAGGGCTACCTGCATATCCCCGACCTGCCGGGACTCGGCGTCGAGCTGGACCCCGAGAAAGTGGCGCGTTACACGCCGGACGCGAACGCGTTGTTCGCCGGCTGACGCGCCGGCCGCGCGCCGGGCGGGGCGTGCTGGCGGGCCGACGGGCGGGGCGGGGCTGGCTGGCTGGCTGGCTGG
>JANMYG010000510.1:0-4624 GCA_031381865.1 Betaproteobacteria bacterium
CGGTACCGTCGTCTTCACGGATCGTGCGGGCTTCGGCCGGCAGGGCCGGAACCCATTGTGGTCGCACGAAGCTGATGGCAACGATGTAGCCGACGTAAAGTGCCGTCAGCACGAAACCCGGAATGAAGGCGCCCTTGTACAGGTCGCCGACGCTTTTCCCCAACTGGTCGGCCAGAATGATCAGCACCAGCGAGGGCGGAATGATCTGCGCCAGCGTGCCCGATGCCGCAATCACGCCGCCGGCAACGCGCCGGTCGTAGCCGTAGCGCAGCATGATCGGCAGCGAGATCAGGCCCATCGAGATCACCGATGCGGCGACCACCCCTGTCGTGGCGGCCAGCATGGCGCCGACCAGAATCACCGCATAAGCCAGGCCGCCACGGATCGGGCCGAACAACTGCCCGATGGTGTCGAGCAGGTCCTCGGCCATGCCCGAGCGCTCCAGGATCAGCCCCATGAAGGTGAAGAACGGGATGGCCAGCAGCGTGTCGTTCTGCATGATGCCGAACATGCGCAGCGGCAGGCTCTGCAGGAACGCCGGCTGGATCATGCCGAGCTCGACACCGACCAGCCCGAAGAACAAGCCGCATGCCGCCAGTGAAAACGTCACCGCATAACCGAACAGAAGGAACAGCACCAGCGAGCCGAACATGATCGGCGCCATGTTGGCGATCAGGAACGCGGTCATTTCTGCGCTCCCAGCAGGGCCGCTTCGCGCGCGGCCACCTCTTTTTGCAGCAGGAACTCGGCCAGTTCCTCCTCGGGTGTCTTGGCCCCCTGTTTCCTGGTCGGGTCGGGTATGCGCCCTTGAAGGAACGCGATGCGTTTGATCAGCTCCGAAATACCCTGCAGCCCGAGTAGGAACAGCCCGGTGGGCAACAACGCGAACACCGGCCAGCGGATCAGGCCACCCGCGTTCGAGGACATCTCGCCGGTGACATAGGCGTTGATGACCAACGGCATCGCCAGCTTGATGATCATGTAGATGAACGGGAACAGGAACACGCAGATGCCGACGATGTCGATCCAGATCTGAGTGCGTTTGGAGAACCGGCCCGAGATCACGTCGATCTTGACGTGCTCCTGGCGCAACATGGTGTAGCCCGACGCGAGCAGGAACACCGCGGCGAACAGATACCATTGAATCTCGAGGAAGGCGTTGGAACTCAGGTCGAAGGCCTTGCGCGAGACCGCATTGCCGGCACTGATCAGCACCGCCGCCAGCACCAGCCAGGCGACCCATCGACCGACCCATTCGCTGAGTTGGTCTATCCTCTTGGACAGCGATAACAGAAAGTCCATGGTGTCTCCGTTCTTGTGTTTGGCGTGGCGTGGCGCGACAGCATCGGACGCGCTTGCGGCGCGGCGGGTCGGACGATTCTAATTGTGTCCCCGGCCTGCACACCCTGAAAAATTTTCTGGGCCGGTTTGAAATTCACCAGGGTAATCACTGACGCATGCACAACTCCCCGGTCTCCCCTATCGGCTCTCCCGACATGCGCCGCGCCGGGCACGAACTGCTGTCGGTGGCGTTGATGGACGCGCGCAACCATACGCTGCATCTGGCCGGGCAACTCGAGGTGCAGCTGGAATCGAAGGGCTTTCAGGTTGCGCCGCAGCCCGAGATCGATCCGCCGTTGTGGGAGCTGGGCCACATCGGGTGGTTCCAGGAATGGTGGATCACACGCAACGTGCAGCGCCAACTGGGCTCGCGTTGTGGTCCGCGTCCGACGCGCCTGGCCTCGATCGAGCCCGACGCCGACCTGTGGTGGAACGACGCGCAGGTGCCGCCGGCCGACCGCTGGGCATTGCCGCTGCCGGACCTGGGCGCCGCCCGGGCCTACCTGCTCGGCACGCTCGAGACCACGCTCGAACTGCTCGAGAAGACGCCCGACGACGACGAGGCGCTGTACTTCTATCGCCTCGCGCTGTTTCATGAAGACATGCACGGCGAGTCCCTGATCACGCTGGCCCAGACGCTGGGCCTGCCACTGCAGTTGCAGACGGCGGGGGCGACCGCAGTGCGCGCGCCGCTGCTGGTCAACGCGACGCGCTGGACCATGGGGCACGGTGCCCCGGGCGGTTTCAGGTTCGACAACGAACAACCGGCGCACGATGTGCAGGTGCCCGAGTTCGAGATCGACGCGCAACCCGTGACCTGGGCCCAGTTCGTCGAGTTTGTCGATGACGGTGGTTACGACCGTGTCGACCTGTGGCACCCGGCGGGCTGGCTCTGGCTGCAGCGCCAGGCCGCCGGCGAAGGGCAACACATGGGTGGGCGCGCGCCGCGCTACGTCGACCAGATCGGTGTCGCCAGTGGTGCCGTGATGCAGACGCGTTTCGGCACCGCGCGGCGCATGCTCGGCGGCCAGCCCGCCATGCACGTGAGCTGGTGGGAGGCCGACGCCTGGTGCCGCTGGGCCGGCCGGCGCCTGCCCGCCGAGGTGGAGTGGGAACTGGCGGCGCACACCGCGGCGCGGCGCGGTTTTCGCTGGGGTGAAGTGTGGGAATGGACCGGCAGCACGGCGCGCCCGTACCCGGGCTTCGTGGCCGGGCCGTGGCAGGCCTATTCAGAGCCCTGCTTCGGCAGCCACAAGGTGCTGCGCGGCGCGTCGTTCGCCACGCGCGAGCGCCTGAAGCATCCGAATTTCAGGCGTTTCGAGCTACCGCACTGCGACCATATTTTTGTGGGTTTTCGCTCCTGCTCGGCCTGAAGTCCCACCACGGCAGCACCTGGCGCAGCGACAGGATTTCCCCGCAGCGCAGCGGCGCGTAGCCCTGCATCGCGGCGAGTTGCGCCTGCCATGCGGCGCTGCGCAGCAGGGCGAGCAGGGCGCGGGTGGCGGGCTGTTCCAGCGCCGACTTGAGGCACACCAGGTGGTAACTCTCCTGCACCAGCGCAATGAAATCCAGCCCCTGGCTACGCGCCGCCACTTCGATGCCCAGGCCGGCATCGGCGTTGCCGGCCGCGATGGCGTGGGCCACTGCGGCGTGCGAGGGTTCGTTGCGCTCGTAGCCCTGGATGGCGTGCGTATCCAGGCCCGCCTGTGCCAGCAGTTCGTCCAGCACCACGCGCGTGCCAGTACCGTGCGCGCGGTTCACGAAACGCGCGCCAGTGCGCGCCACGTCGGCCAGCCCGGTCAGGCCCATCGGGTTGGAACGCGCCAGCATCAATCCCTGTGTGCGCTGGGCGAAGCCGATGATCTTGTGCCGGCCCGGCTTGAGCAGCGGCTTGTAGGTGCGTTCGGCCAGCGACCCGCGCGCCGGATGTTGCAGTGTGTGGAAACCGGCCAGCTCGCAACGGCCTTCGTTGAGTGCACGGATGGCGTCGACGCTGCCGCAAAAACGGATGTCCAGGTGCAGCGGCCCATGGGTATCACGGTGCGCATGGTGGTCGGGGCCCACGGCCAGCGCGTATTCGCGCAAAGCGGCCAGCGCGTCATCGTGGCTCGCGTACAGCGTGAGCACGTGTGCCTGTTCGTCGAACGCCACCGCGAAAGCGCGCTCGAGTTCTGCGCGCAGCGCTTCGATCTGTGGCGCGAGGCGCACCTGCGCCTGGCGCTCGGCCCACATGAGTTTGTTTCCGAATTCGGTCAGACGGGCCGACTGGCCCTTTTCCCACACCACCAGCCCGTTGCCCAGCGCGTCTTCCCAGCGCTTGAGTTCGCCCCAAACGTGGCGGTAGGACAGACCCAGGGCCCGTGCCGCGCCCGAGATCGACCCGTGCGCCCAGACCGCCTGCAGCAGGTCGATCAGCGGGTTGCGAACCAGTGCCGGGCCGCTGTGGCGCCCCAGCGTGTAGTGGAACTGGAGCCTATGCACGGTGGTTCATATCGCGGGTGATTGTGTGGGCGCCTACGATACCGCATCGGGGCAGTCAAGCTCAAAGAGCTGTGATTGCGGCGCCGGGTCAGGTCCGGGGTTTCAGCACCCGCAATCGATCGATCCCTGACCGTACCCGGGCTGACATGCGGGCAATCCGCCCGGCCTGACAACCAACCCGAACACCGCCCATGTCATCGTTTACGCAAGGCGCGGCCACGGCGCTGCAACTCATCACCTCTGGCGACGCCGCGTTGTGGGCCATCGTCGCCAGGTCGCTGGCGGTGAGCGGCGCTGCCTGCCTGCTCGCCTGTGGGGTCGGGCTGGTGGCGGGCGCCTGGCTCGCGGTGGCGCACTTCGCCGGGCGTGGCGCGTTGCTGGCGCTGCTCAACACGCTGTTGGCCGTGCCCTCGGTGGTGGTGGGCCTGGTGGTGTATCTGTTGTTGTCGCGCTCGGGCCCGCTGGGTTATCTGGGGTGGCTGTTCAGCTTCCAGGCCATGGTGCTGGCGCAGGGCCTGCTGGTGCTGCCGGTGGTGACCGCACTGACGCGCCAGGTGGTGGAGGACGCCGAACGCGCGCATGGCGAACAGTTGCAGTCGCTCGGCGCGCGCGTTGTGCTGCGCAGCCTGCTGCTGGCCTGGGACGAACGTTATGCCTTGTTGACGGTGCTGATCGCCGCGTTCGGCCGTGCGATCTCGGAAGTCGGCGCCGTGATGGTGGTGGGCGGCAACATCGACGGCTTCACGCGCGTCATGACCACGGCGATCGCGCTGGAAACCAGCAAGGGCGATTTGCCGCTGGC
>JANMYG010000534.1:0-2403 GCA_031381865.1 Betaproteobacteria bacterium
CAAGCGGTACCTTCAACGCTGGCCCCGGGCCAGGCAGGTCGAAAAGCCGGATGACCGGGCTCATACGCCTTTGCGTTCAAAAATATAAACCGTTCGCCCTGAGCTTGTCGAAGGGCCGAGTGGCTTCGACGAGCTCAGCCCGAACGGATCTTGTCGATCGAACACCATCTGGTATCAGTCTGTTGCGGGCACTCCAGAGCCACTGGGAACCCGCGCCGGCATCGGGTTTGCGGGTTTGCTTGGGCCAACAGCGCAGTCAATCTGCGCCGGGCAGGGTGTTAATCAGTTGATGGCCCAAAAACGCCGGGAATCGTGCATCGCCCCGGATGTCGATGCGCTGCGATTGCCAGCGTCTGGCGGGTCCGCGTAGTGAGGGCCGGTCGCCGATTACTGTGCGAAAGTTGAGCGTGCTCACCACCTTGGGGGGTGGCCGGGCGCAGGATGCCTCTCCAGGGTGTTTCTCGCTCGATAGGAGGGCGCCCTGGCACGGGGAAGAAACTCAACAAACCTGATGTGATTGGAGGTTGGTCATGAAGACATCAAGATTTTCACTGCGGACAGTCGCGATGGTCGCGGTGCTCGTCTGGCCCATGCAGGGCGCGCATGCCGTCGATTCGGTGGTACCGCCCGGAGACGAGGTCGCTGGATATTCCCAGCGACAACTGGCGGAACGATGGTGGCAATGGGTGCTGCACATCCCTGCAGCTACCAGCCCGCTGACCGACACCACTGGTGAGTTCGCTGGCACGGACAACACAGGCCCGGTGTTCTTCGTTGCCGGAAATACCGGGGGCTCCTCAACGCGATCTTTCGAGGTGCCGGCGGGCAAACCGATCTTCTTCCCGGTGGTCAATGGCGTTGATGTCGAGGTGCCGGGGTCGACCAGCGTGGCTGACGCATTTGCGTGTTGCCTCGGGTTTGTCGACACTGCTGCAAATCTGCATGCGACTCTTGACGGGAATAACTTGCTTGTTCGTCCCAATGACCAGACTAATCCCAGTCGGCAGACGAGCACTGAGTTTTTCACTGTGGACGTCCCAGTCGACAATCCGTTTGGCTGGACCGCGCCATATGTGGGGATGCTTGACACCGTTTCCGACGGATTCTGGGTTGCCTTGGATGGACTTAGTCCAGGGAAGCACACCCTGAAATTTGGTGGCAAGTTCGCCGCAAAGGGTCAACGCCCAGGAATCATCGGACCGATCACGGTGCACATTACCGCCGCGGCGCCGGCCATTTCGCAAGCACAGTGCTCGAAGGACGGCTGGAAGGCTCTAGGTTTCAAGAACCAGGGCCAGTGTGTTCAGTTCGCCAATACCGGTCAATAAGAGGCCTCGAGCCGGTGCCCGGCCGCCAGCAAGGCTGGGCTGGGCTTGAAGGGATGCAGCCGGCTGCCGCGGGCGCGTGAACCAGACAGCCGTCACGTGCCAGCCGGCGCCAGCCTTCGTTCGCGGACCGGGTCGTTCCCGAACGCGCAGGAGCGGTGCGCTCCAGCCATGACGGCGAGGTCGAACAACTCGCAGCCGTGCGGCGCAGCCACAGGGTGGTCGCCGCGCGGCGCAACCACGTCGTTGACTGCGATCAGCGTGCGCTGCATCCTGTGGTGATCAACTCTTTCCGTGTATTGCCCGACAGCTTCTGCGCTCACCAGTGTGAGCGCAGGCAATCTGATCTGAAAGACTTTTCCAGGATCTTTCGCTCCCCACCAGGCGCGCTGTCGCCAGGTGGGAAGCTTGTGGTGGTGGCAGGCGTGGCCGGAAACATCGTCGGATGGGATCTGGTTTCTGGCGTGGTCAGATTCAGTTTCGCGACGGAGCGTCGACCCACGGCCTTGGCCTTCTTCCCGGACGGTCGATCGGTCGTAACGGCCGGCGCAAGCATCAGGCGGTTCAGCGCCGACGACGGGTCTCTGATCGGTGACCTGAAGGCTCCTGAAGGCTCGGGGATCACATCCGTTGCAGCATCGCCAGATGGGATATCTCTTCTCGTGGGGCTCTCGACCGGTGAGATCGCCAAGTACGATGCAACCGGGGGCAAGGTATTGCGCGTCTTGAAGGGACATGCCTCTACTTTGACCGGCATCGCCTTGTCCCCTGACGGCTCTGCATATGCAAGTACTGCAGGCCGATTCGATCCGCGACTGTGGAGCTGCAAAGACGACTCGCCATCGGCCGTTCAACTGGCGGGGCTGGTTTTGGCATGCGGGCACCTGGAGCCCGCATGCCCGAACACCACAAGCGCAGCGTCGCGCCAGGCGCTGCCCGGTGGGGGCGAACTCTGGGGCGCCGAGGAGCGCAGCCCAGGGGTCGGCGCGCGCAGCGCGCTTCGTCAACATTCTCATCGCGGTTGTCCGAGCGCAGAGAGCGCAGCGAACGCAGCGAGTTCCGCGATGCGACCCCTGGG
>JANMYG010000556.1:0-9909 GCA_031381865.1 Betaproteobacteria bacterium
CTTGCCGATAAATCCCAAAATTTCCCATGCCATTGGCCAAATTGGGCAAGGCGCAATCTCGTCTGGGAGCCAAGGACCGCCACCGCTGCGGAGTATCGCCCGGGTATTCTCAAGCAAACGCCAGCTCGATTCGGCAGGCGATCGGACCCCCGCCGAGCGATAGGCTCGACCCGCAGCCACGCTCAGCGCCGGGGTGCCGATCAAGTCTGGGTCCGCGCGCGCGACCCGATCGCCGATCGAACGGGCCCCCGCACTGGCCCCAAGCCCGAACACGGCGATGGATCTGTGTCCACGAGGATAGCCCGGTGGCGCCACTTGTTCGCGCGGTTCTGGACCGTGACCATCGCCAGCTTCCGTTCGGTCACACAGTAGGAGTGCTGGCAGGACGACCCAATGAAGGCGAAGAGCGAAACGCCGTTCTTCGGAACATGGTGTTCCCGAAGCGGGTCGAGCTTCTGCCAGATGGTTTTGGCGTGGTCTGTTCGCTGAGATCCAGGATCCGCCGCGACAAGGAGAACCGGCTTGCGGACGGTTCCGCACGCATAGGCACCTGCCAGGCGAAACGCCTACAGGCCGGAGCCGGCCGTCGCATGCGCACGCCCCAAGAATAGAACCGGACACTTGAATCCGTACGCGGCGAGCTACTCGATGCGGCCAGTCATCGTCGCGCGGCGACTTGGACCCTTCTTTGACGGAACATGAAAATCCGCCATGCAGGTATATTCATGCTCTCGTCGTCAATCGGGCATTGGCGCTTGTCTCGAATCGAAAATATCGCTTTTCGCCGCTTGCGCCTCAGGGTTTGCCCTGGCGTCGCGGCAAATGTGTCATCCCACAATGCGCCGGTCTTGACGGCGCCTGTTGCCCACTGGAGATCTCCTATGCAAGTTCAATTGACCGTCAACGGCCAGCTCCACGCCCTGGAGCTTCCCCCCAATACCCTGCTGGTGCAGGCGTTGCGCGAAAACCTGGGGCTGACCGGCACCCACGTTGGCTGTGACACCGCCCAATGCGGTGCATGCACAGTCATCGTCGATGGGCATGCAGTCAAGTCCTGCAATGTGCTGGCAGCGCAGGTATCGGGCGCCAGCGTCACCACCATCGAGGGTCTGGCCAGGCCCGACGGCAGCATGCATCCGATGCAGGCCGCATTCAAGGAATGCCATGGCCTGCAATGCGGCTTCTGCACCACCGGCATGGTGATGAGCGCGGTGGACCTGTGCGCCCACCACCCCCAGGCCACGGAAGTCGAGATCCGCGAATTGCTGGAGGGCAACATCTGCCGCTGCACCGGTTACCAGAATATCGTTCGCGCCGTGGTGCAGGGCCGGGCAGCGCAGTCATAGGAAGAATTCGACACCATGTACACATTCAACTACGAACGTCCGGCCACGATAGCGGATGCGGCCCGTCTTGCCGGCGCCGGCGCCAAGATCCTTGCCGGCGGGCAAACGCTGCTGGCGTCGATGAAACTGCGCCTGGCCAGCCCGCCCATCCTGGCCGATCTCGGTGGCATTACCCAACTCGCGGGCATCCGGCGTGATGGCCAGGCCGTCGTGATCGGCGCGATGACGCGCCACGCCACGGTGGCCACCAGCGCCGAGGTAATTTCCGCGATCCCGGCGCTGGCAGACCTGGCCGGCCACATCGGCGACATGCAGGTGCGCGCCATGGGCACGCTCGGCGGCTCGGTGGCCAACAACGACCCGGCGGCCTGTTATCCGAGCGCGGTGCTCGCGCTGGGCGCGACCATCACGACCGATCAGCGCGCGATCACCGCCGACGACTTCTTCACCGGCATGTTCGCCACGGCGTTGCGCGACGACGAGATCATCACCGCGATCCGTTTCCTCATACCGCAGCGCGCGGCCTACATCAAGTTCAAGCAGCAGGCCTCCCGCTTTGCGATGGTCGGCGTCTTCGTGGCCCAGTTCGACAGCGGCGTGCGGGTGGCGGTCACCGGTGCCGGCAATGGCGTTTATCGGCATGCTGCCCTGGAGGCGGCGCTCAGCAGGAGCTTTACCCCCACTGCCGCGGCGGCGGTGCCGATCGATGCCGGCGACATGAACAGTGACATCCATGGTTCGGCCCAGTACCGCGCCAACCTGGTCGGCGTGCTGGCACAGCGCGCGGTGGCGAAGGCCCTCGGTTGACGGGTATCGACTCCATTGCTGCAGCGCTCGAGGACGCCGGGTATTTCGCCGATCGGCGACTCGCCACGGCGGTCTTCCTGGCGCTCAAGCTCGAGCGCCCGCTGTTGCTCGAAGGTGAACCCGGCGTCGGCAAGACCGAACTGGCCAAGGCCCTGGGCACCGCGCTGCAACGGCCGCTGGTGCGGCTCCAGTGTTATGACGGACTGGAGCAGCGCGAAGCCCTGTACGAGTGGAACTACGCCGCGCAGCTGCTGCACATGCGTGCCGCGGAGTTGCAGCGCGACATGCATCCGGCAGACGCCGAGGGCCGGCACGATCCGGCCGACGTCGAGCGCGAGGTCTACCAGGAGCGCTACCTGATCCGCCGGCCATTGCTGCAGGCGCTCGAGGCGCCGCCGCCCGGCGCGGTCCTGCTGATCGACGAGGTCGACCGCGCCGACGAACCTTTCGAGGCCTTCCTGCTGGAATACCTGGGCGAATACCAGGTCAGCATCCCCGAACTGGGCACGGTGCGCGCGGCGGTGACCCCGGTGACCATCCTGACGAGCAACCGCACGCGCGAACTCAATGACGCGGTCAAGCGCCGCTGCCTGTACCACTGGCTCGACTATCCCGAACGGGATCGGGAACTCGCGATCGTTCGGGCCCGCGTGCCCCAGGCATCCGCGGCGTTGTCGCTGCAAGTAGCGGAGTTCGTCGCTCGTCTGCGTGACGCCACCGCGACGGGCACCTTCCATCGGGCGCCGGGCATTGCCGAGAGCATCGAGTGGGCCCGGGCGCTGGTGGCGCTCGACACCCGGGTGCTCGACCCGGAAGTGGTGGCCGACACCGCCGGCATGTTGTTCAAGCAGCGCGAAGATGTGGCGGCCCTCACGCCGACCCTGGCCAGTGAATGGCTGGGCGCCCGCGGGTAGACGCCATGGCACACGGACACAGTCATGCGCCCACGCAACGGCACGGCGACGCGGGCGCCGGCATGTTTGGCGACAACCTGGTTGGTTTCGGTCGCGCGTTGCGCCGTGCCGGCGTTGCCGTGGACAGCGCCCGGATGGCGTTGGCCAGCGAGGCGATGCTGCTGGTCGGACCGGGCCGCCGCGCGGACGTCGGTGCGGCACTGGAATCCGTGCTGGTCAGCCGCGAGCCCGACCGCGGCGTGTTCCGCGAACTGTTCGACGCCTGGTTTTGGGACCCGGCCGCCGGGCATGCGCTGGCCGATCTGATGCCCGGCACCGAGGTCCGGGTCGAACCATCGGGCGGCCGCGCCCGCGTGCGCGACGCCCTCGCGTCCCGTGGCGAACCGTCTCGCACCTTGAAGCCCGGGCCGCAGCCTGAGACCGTGCACGACGCGGCCATGACGGCCGGCGACCTGGCCCGGCTGCGCCACGCCGACTTCGATGCCCTGGGCGCCAACGAGTACCGCCAGGTCGAACGACTGGTGCGGGACATCCATTTGCCGCTTCCTGCGTTCGAGGCGCGCCGGGTGCGCCCGGGAAACCGCGGCGCGCGACTGCACTGGCCGGGCGTGATGCGGTTGGCGGCGCGCACCGGCGGCGAGGTGCTGCGGCTGCCGCGGATGCAGCGCCGGCTGCAGCCATTGCCGCTGCTCGTGCTGGTGGACGTATCGGGCTCGATGGAGCGTTATGCCCGGCTGTTGCTGGCGTTCCTGCATGCGTCTACGCGCCATTTGCGCCGCCGCGATGTGTTCGCATTCGGCACCGGGCTCACCGACCTGGGCCCGGCCATGCGCCTGGGTGACGCCGACCAGATGCTGGCTGCCGCGAGCCGGGCCATCGACGATTTTGCCGGTGGCACGCGGCTGGGGCAGTCTCTGTGCAGCCTGCGCCGGCACCATGCGCGGCAGCTGGTGGGCCGGCGCACCCTGGTGCTGCTGATCACCGACGCTCTGGACACCGGCGACCCGCAGGAACTCGGGCGCGAGCTCGACTGGCTTGGCCGGCATTGCCATCGGCTGTTGTGGCTCAATCCGTTGTTGCGGTTCGACGGGTACGCACCGCTGGCGCGGGGCGCGGCGCAACTCCATGCGCATGCGCACGGGACGCTGGCGGTGCACAACCTGGAAAAACTCGAGCAGCTGGCAACCGGTCTGGCCAGGTTGCTGGCGCGTTAGCGCGCCACGACGGCTGGAGCACGACCCCACAGATCCACAGGAGCTTCGATTCATGGACATGCAAGCCAGCCGCCAGCTCGCCGTGACCCAGCAGCAGGCATGGGATGCGCTCAACGATCCCGAGGTGCTCAAGCTGTGCATCCCGGGCTGCGACAAGGTGGAGGCCACCGGTCCGCAGAACTTCGCTATCGGCGTGGCGGTCAAGATCGGTCCCGTATCGGCCAGGTTCAATGGCAAGATCACGCTGGCCGACATGTTGCCGCCCGCCAGCTACACGCTGACTTTCGATGGCCAGGGCGGCGGCGCCGGATTCGGCAAGGGTACGGCCAAGGTCGTGCTGGCGCCGAACGACACCGGCTGCGCACTGGCCTATACCGTGCTTGCCCAGGTCGGCGGCAAGGTGGCCCAGCTGGGCCAGCGCCTGGTGGACGGGGCGGCCAAGAGCATGGCGGAGGACTTCTTCAAGCGCTTTGACGAAGAGATGCAGCGCCGCCATGCGCCGGCCGGGGCGCCCGCGCCGGCGCCGGTGCCGGTCCCGGTGCCCCGGCGCGGCGTGCCGGCATGGGTCTGGATCGCTGGCGCGGTGGCGCTGATTGCCGTATGGTGGATGCTGCGTTAGCGGAGGCAATATGGAGAATCTCGATGTCATGGTCTTGCGAACATTGCGCGATTGGCGCTCGGCGGGCAAGAGGGCGCTGCTGGCCACGGTGGTCCGGACCTGGGGTTCATCGCCGCGCCCGGTCGGCTCGATCATGGCGCTGTGCGAGGACGGCGCCGTCGTCGGCTCGGTATCGGGTGGCTGCATCGAGGACGACCTGATCCACCGCCACACCCAGGCCCATGCCGCGCATGCAAGCCCGGATGCGCAACCGAGTCTTCCGTCCGGCGCGCCCTCTTTCGTCAAGTACGGCGTCACCGCCGACGAAGCCCACCGCTTCGGCCTGCCCTGCGGCGGCACGCTCGAGTTGCTGCTGGAATACGACCCGCCGCTCGATTCGCTGCAGTCGCTGGTGCAGGCGCTCGAAGCCGGCCGCCTGATGCAGCGCTCGGTTCAACTGGCCGACGGGCGGGTCGACCTGCACGCGGCTTCAAAGCCGCAGGCATTGCAGGTGACGGCCACCGAACTGACCAACGTGTTCGGGCCGGAGTACCGCATGCTGCTGATCGGCGCCGGCCAACTGACCGAGTACCTGGCCACCATGGCGTTGTTCAACGGGTTCGCAGTCACGGTATGCGATCCACGGGAAGAGTACCGTGGCTCCTGGTCGGTGGCCGGAGCCACGGTCGTCAGCTACATGCCCGACGACGTCGTGCTGGCCTTCAAGCCGGACCGGCGCAGTTGCGTGGTGGCGCTCACCCACGACCCCAAGCTCGACGACCTGGCCCTGTTGGAGGCGCTCGGCACCGACGCCTTCTATGTCGGCGCGATCGGCTCGCGGCGCAACAACGAGGCGCGCCGCCAGCGCCTGGTCGAGCATTTCGGCCAGACTGAAGATGCGCTGGCGCGACTGCGCGGCCCGATCGGCATCTACATCGGCAGCAAGACACCGCCCGAGATCGCCGTCAGCGTCATGGCCGAGATCCTGGCGGTCAAGAACGGCGTGACGCTGCCGCGCGAGATGGAGGTGGCCCGGGCCAAGGAGCGGCAGGCGGTGCCAGCCAGCCAGGCCGACAATCTGGTCTGCGGCGTCGACGCGCGCTGACATCCGCATTGTTTGCCCCGAGTGTTGTTCCGAGATCCTCCTGCGCATGAAATCGATCCCATTGACCACCTTCCGGATCCTGGCCTGCACCTGGGCCGTGCCGAGCCAGCCGGCGGTCAGCGAGACCCTGCAGTCCGGCGTGCGCGCCGGCGCGATGCCACGCGATGCGATCCCGAGATTCGAGGTCGAACGGCGGACGATCGAACATTAGTCACCAACTGCAAGCAACCCTAACGCTAACAAAGGCAGACAACCACATGGACACCACCAATTCCCGCTTCGGCAGCGGCCGCTCCGTACGTCGCATCGAGGACGACAAACTGCTCCGCGGCCTGGGCCAGTACACCGACGACATCACCGGTGACAGCACCTACGCAGACCACGTACGGGCGTGTTTTGTTCGCTCACCCTATCCGCACGCGCGCATCGCGTCGGTCGACCTGTCCGCGGCGCTGGCCATGCCCGGCGTGGTGGCGGCCTACTGCGGGGCGGACCTGGTCGCGGCCGGCGTCAAGCCCATCCCCGGGTCGTCCGGTTTCCCGCGCACCGGCGGTGCGCCCGGCGCCACGCCGGCGCGCCATATCCTGGCCTTTGAGCGGGCGCGCTTCGTCGGCGAGGCCGTCGCCGTGGTGCTTGCCGGCACGATGCAGCAGGCCCGCGATGCCGCGGAAGCGGTGGTTGTCGACTACGAGGAACTGCCGATGGCCGTGACATTGGCGGGCGCGCTTGCCGCCGGCGCGCCGGTGGTCTGCGATGACGCGCCCGACAACATCGCAGCCGAGATGCGCCACGGTGACGCGGCTGCCACGGCCAGCGCCTTTGCCGGCGCGGCCCATGTGGTCCGGCTCGATCTGACCAACCAGCGCCTGGCGGCGCTGACACTGGAGCCGCGCTCGGTGCTGGCCCTGGTGGACCCGCAGGACGGTCGGCTGCACGTGCGCATGAGTTCCCAGATGCCTTCGGGCGTGCGCAATTCGCTGGGCAAGGACATCCTGGGCATCGGGCCGGAGCAGATCCGGGTGACGGTGGGCGACGTCGGTGGCGGCTTCGGCATGAAGGGCGCCATCCACCCGGAGGATGCGGTCGCCGCCTGGTGCGCCTGGACGCTCAAGCGGCCGGTCAAATGGATCGCGGACCGCAGTGAAGAATTCCTCAGCAGCGCCACCGGTCGCGATACCGAGAGCCACGCGGAACTGGCGCTCGACGCCTCCGGCCGCATCCTGGCGCTGCGCGTGCACGCGCATGCCAATGTGGGTGCCTATGCCACCGGCACCGGCGTGGTGATACCGCTGCTGATCGGCCCCTGGGTGCAGACCGGCGTCTACGACATCCAGACCATCGACTTTTATTTCAGGGCGGTGCTGACCAACACGGCACCGGTCGGCGCCTACCGCGGCGCGGGCCGCCCGGAGGCGATCTACATCATCGAGCGGCTGATGGACGAGGCCGCACGGCAGCTGGGCATGGACCGCATCGCGCTGCGCCGACGCAATTTCATCCGTCCGGAGCAGATGCCCTACAAGAACGCCATGGCGCAGGTCTACGACGACGGCAAGTTCGAGCAGGTCATGAACCAGGCGCTCGCGCTGGCCGACTGGGACGGGTTCGCGGCGCGCGAGGCGGCGTCGCGCGCGAACGGCAAATGGCGCGGCCTGGGCATCGCGACCTTCCTGGAGTGGACCGGTGGCAATGTGTTCGAGGAGCGGGTGACGGTGACGGTCCTGGCCGACGGCGTGATCGAGGTGTTCGCCGCGGTCAACGGCATGGGCCAGGGCATCGCGACCTCGCTGGCGCAGCTCGCCGTGGACGTGTTCGACGTGCCACTGGAGAACATTCGCGTGGTGCTGGGCGATACCGATCGGGGCGACGGGTTCGGCAGCGCCGGATCGCGCTCCATCTTCGCGGGCGGCTCGGCCGTGCGCGTGGGGGCTGAGCGCACGGTCGACCATGCGCGCCAGATCGCAGCCGGCCGGCTCGAAGCCGACGTGTTGGACATCGAATACAAGTCCGGCCGCTTCCAGGTCAAGGGCACGGATCTGGGGATCGGCCTGTTCGAACTCGCCGGCACGCAGGACGGGCAGCGCATCCACCTGGAATCGACCAGTTCCGTCACTGGGCCGTCCTGGCCCAACGCCTGTCATATCTGCGAGATCGAGCTGACGCCGCAGACCGGTGAAGTCCGGGTCGACACGTATGCCTCGGTGAACGATGTCGGGCGGGTGGTCAACCCGATGATCGTCGTTGGTCAACTTGACGGTGGCGCCATCCAGGGCATCGGCCAGGCCCTGATCGAGGCGGTGGTCTATGACCCCGAATCGGGCCAGCTGCTGACCGGCAGCCTGATGGACTACGCGGCTCCGCGCGCCGATATCACGCCGGTGTTTCGCAACCAGATGGACCAGTCCACGCCGTGCAAGAACAACCCGCTGGGTGTCAAGGGCGTCGGCGAGCTGGGCACCATCGGCGCGACTCCCTGCGTCGTCAACGCGATCGCGGACGCCTTGGCCCGCAACGGCCACGGCGCACTGGCGCCACAACTGCAGATGCCGTTGACAAGCGCACGGTTGTGGGAGTTGCTGCAACCGGGGCATTGAGCGACGGCGCCGCGCGGCGCTGAACAGCCGGGTCGCAGACATTCCTGCGCACGTCCGGCATCGCGGGGCGCGATGGCCGGCGCCTTGTCGCCGTTCGTGCGGGCGCGCGCGTCCCGTCTTTCGGACACAAAGTGATGGTGATCGCCAACCAGCCGCAGACGCGGTTCCCCAGGGCTGGCGCAGCCCGGCGGCTTTTGCGGCGGCTGGATTTTGCCGGGTTTGGCCGGGCCGTACAAGGGCGAGTCCGGCAGTGGGGACTGGTAGCGTCGGCATCGACGCCGAAGTCCGATGCAATGCGTGGCCGCTCCAGCATCCGGGGCATGCCACCGTGCGCGCTCCCACGATGGCCGGGCCGGCCCGTCCCGGGCGGTGCCCGCGGACCGCAGGAGCGCAAGTTGCTGCCAGGGCAGGGTGCCGGCACTGCGCCCGTTGCAGTCCCTGATGTCCTGGTCTGCGCCCGGTGACCAAAGCGGCCGGCACGACCGACCCCCGCAACCCACGTCAGCGCAACGCCAGCCAGATCTCGTTGCGCCGCATGAACCACGGCGTGAAGGGCGCGTTGTAACGCGCCAGCACGGGTTCTCCCTGGGTGACCATGCCCTCCGCTTCCAGGGATGCCTTCAGCTGGCCCAGGTGCTCGAGGTAGTTCGCCTGCGACCAGCTGCCCGAATAACGGATGACCGCCCAGGTGCCGGCGGGCACCACCCGCAGCTGCACGCGCGGGTCGATCGGCTCGGGCGCCGTTGCCAGCGTCACCCCCTTGGGCAAGACGAACTGCACGCGCATGCCGCCCGCCACAGCGGCCTGGGTCACGGGGGCCGTCATGTCCATGCGCACGGGCGCAGCGGTCTGCGTGACCGGTGCCGTCATCGCGAACTTCTTCTCGCCCTTGTTCTTGCCGAAGATGTAGCCTGCCAGGATCGGGAAGGCCTGGTTGCCGGCGTCTTCGGCCGAGGCTTCGAGCACCACCTCGGCCACGACATAGGGTGCGTACCGGCGCAACTCCACCTGGTCGAACTTCTTGGTGACTTCGTAGTCGGGTTCTTCGATCGCGTGGCTGAACAGTGGCATGGCGGCGAGTATGAAAAGGAGCAGTAGACGGTGCATGGTGGGGGCAGGTGGGGAGTCAGGCGGTGGCTTGGAAGTCGTTGTGTCAGGTCAATATCCGGCGTAACCAGGGCAGCTCAGGACCGACGGCGCGGCCCCGCGGGCGTCGAGGCTTTCGGACGACGCACGTGTGGTGCCACAGCCGGGTCGTCGTGCCTCGGGGTCGAAGGCAGCATCAGGCCTTCGTGCAACGCCACATGCTCGAGCGCCGCTTCGAAGCGCGC
>JANMYG010000563.1:0-3737 GCA_031381865.1 Betaproteobacteria bacterium
GTCGGTCGCCGCGACCAGCAGGTGGTGTTGACCCAGGGCCTTGAGTGTCGCCACCACGTCGCCCACATTGGCGTGCCGCACGTCGTTGAAGTCCAGCATGTCGATCTCGCCCACGCCATGCATCAGGTCGGCCATCGTCAGTTCGAACAGGTTGCCCTTGCCCTGGTGGGCCAGTTGCATCGGCCGCTCGCCGAGCGTGTCGCGCGCGCTGACGATGCCCAGCAGTGCCTGCGCCGCGTCGACCACCAGCAACAGGCGCACACTCCGCGCGACCATGGTCTGGTTGGCGTCGAAGAGAGACGCGTCGGGTGCGATCGTCACCGAATGCAGGCGCGTGAAATCGGTCATCACGTCCAATGCCGGCGAGTGCAGGGTGACCGGGCGCTGCGTGTCGGGTCGCTGCACCAGAACCCGGGATGTGGGCCGGTGGGTGACCAGGGTCTTGAAGCTGCTGGTGGGCATCTTGTCCTCCTGTTGCTGTATCGACGTATGGGGGCAAGTATCCGCCGCCGGCCAACGCGCGTCAAACGCCGGGTCAAGCTGGGTCAACGCCGGGTCGAGCCGCGGCGGGGCCAGGCTTTGGCGTGCCTGATGACTGCCGGCGCTGCGCAGCGCGGGCTGGGGAAACCGCGCGGGTGGCGCTACTTCAGGCTGCCCGAGAGGAACTGCCCCAGCCGCTCGCTGCGCGGGTTCGACAACACCTCGGCCGGCACGCCCTGTTCCTCGATCAGCCCCTTGTGCAGGAAGATCAGGTGGTTGGCCACCTCACGCGCAAAACCCATCTCGTGCGTCACCACCACCATGGTGCGGCCCTCGAGCGCCAGCGTGCGCATGACCTTGAGCACCTCGGACACCAGCTCCGGGTCGAGCGCGCTGGTGGGTTCGTCGAACAACATCACCTCGGGCTCCATCGCCAGCGAACGCGCGATCGCCACGCGTTGCTGCTGGCCGCCGCTCATGTGCGCCGGGTAGCGGTCTTCCATGTTGGCCAGGTCGACCAGCGCCAGGTACTTGCGCGCCCGGGCCACCGCCTCGTCGCGCGGGACCTTCATCACATGCACCGGCGCTTCGATGATGTTCTGCAGCACCGTCAGGTGGGCCCACAAGTTGAAGTGCTGGAACACCATGGCGAGTTTGGTGCGCAGCCGCTGCAGCTGTTTGGCATCGGCGGCATGTTGTTCGCCGTCCTTGCCGGCCACGAGCGCGAGCTCCTCGCCGGCCACCAGGATGCGGCCCTGGTTGGGTTTTTCGAGCAGGTTGATGCAGCGCAGGAAGGTGCTCTTGCCGGAGCCGGAGCTGCCGATGATGCTGATCACGTCACCCGCGCGCGCCTCCAGCGATACGCCCTTGAGCACTTCGTTGGCGCCGAAACGCTTGTGGATGTCGAGCGCCTGGAGTTTGAGCGGCTTGTCGTTCATGGGCGGTATTCCTGGAATAGGCGTGACGGACTGCGGCACTGCGCTGGCGCGCCCGGTCTCCGGTGGATCGATCGGCGACGCAACTCAGTAACTCAGCAGGTTGCCGCTGCGAAACGGCACGCTGCCGGCGATGTTGGCGAGTTCGTCGCCGGCCAGCACGTAACGGCAGTCGGTGCGCGCGTACAACACGCCGGCCACTTCGGCCTGCACTGTCAACGCCGTGTTGGCGATCGGGTCGATGATCTCGGCCACCGGGTCGCCCACGCGCAGGTAGTCGCCGGGCTGGGCGGCAAACAGCAGGATGCCGGCGGTCGGTGCCTTGACGCTTTGCGCCCCGGCCAGCGGCGTGGCGGCACAGACCGGCTGCGGCAGCCGTGGCGCATCCCCCGCCACCATGCCCGCATGGTGCAGGAAGCTGAAGATCGCCTTGGCGTCGGCGTCGGCCAGCGCGTGCGCCACGTCGGCCTGGCCGCGCAACTCGACCGTGGCGCTGGCGCAGGCCTGGGGCAACGGGCACGGTGGCCGCCCGGTCTGGCCCGCCGCGGCGAGCCGGTCGGCGAGTTGCCACCACAGGCTGGAGCAGCATTCGTCGAACGACACGCCACCCGCGCCGGTGGCCAGCAACACGGCGCGGCACTGCAGCAACTGCGCCAGCGGCTCGATCTTCGGCCAGCATGGCGTTTCGGTGTACAGGTGCACGACCGCTTCGCTGGCGCAATGCAGGTCGAGCACCAGGTCGGCATCGAAGGCCAGGCCCACCAGGGTCTTGCGCAGGCTATCCAGCGTGGTCGCCGGCTGCCAGCCCTTGACATACCTGGCCACCGCATCACGCACCAGCGTCACGTTGGCGGGTGCATCCGGCCCCAGCCGGCCCAACACGTCGGCAAACACGGCGCCGGCCAGGTCGGGGTAGTTGCGGTTGAAGTTTTCGGAACTGCCGAGCTCGAAGCGCCCCATGGGCTGGTGGTCGAGCCGCTGACCGAGGCCGATCGGGTTGGCTACCGGCACCAGCACGACCTGGCCTTGCAGCGTGTCCTGCTGCTCGGCCTGCTCCAGCAGCGCGCGCAGATGGTGCGCCGCCAGCATGCCGGGCAGCTCCTGCGCGTGCAGGCTGGCCTGGATGTAGGCCTTGGGCCGGGTGCCGGGTGTGCCGAAGTGCAGGCTGGTCACCGTGGTCTGGTGTCCCAGGCTGTGGCCCGAAAGAAGGTGGTCGGTGCGGCGCATGGTTCGGGGTGGGGCAGGTGTTTTGCGGCTCAGTGTTTTCTGGGCGCCAGGTGCGCCAGGAAATGCCGCTCGAGCAGCTTGAACACACCGATCAGGCAGAAGGTGCAGCCGAGGTAGATCGCCGCGGCAAAAAGGTAGGCCTCGAAGGGCAGGTAGAAGTCGGAGTAGATGCGGCTCGCGGCGGCGGTCAGGTCGAGCATGGCCGGCACGGCGCTGGCCAGGCTGGTGCTGTGCAGCATCATGACCACCTCGTTGCTGTAGGCCGGCAGCGTGCGCCGCATCGCGCTCGGCAGCACGATGCGCAGCATGAGCTGGAAGCGGCTCATGCCGAAGGCCTGCGCGCCCTCGATTTCGCCGGCGTTGGTTTCGCGGATCGCGCCGGCCAGCATCTCGGCCGTGTAGCCCGCGGTGTTCAGGCTGAACGCGAGCAGCGCGCAGAAGAACGGCTCCTTGAAATGGGTCCAGGGCCAGACCGTGTCCCAGCGCGCCTGGATCCAGTCGAGTTGTGCCAGGCCGTAATAGATCATGTAGACCTGTATCAACAGCGGGGTCCCGCGGATCACGAAGGTGTAGGCCCCCACGATGCGCTGCAGCAGTTTGCTCGGCCCGGTCAGCGCCAGTGCGAACACCAGCGCCAGCACGCCGCCCAGCGCCAGCGAGGAGACCAGCAGCCCGAGTGTCGTGAGCAGGCCTTCGCCGTACATGGCCAGGCTTTCCTCGCGAAATATGACTTCCCAGTTCACAGCTCGCCCCTCTTGGCGCCCAGGCTGTAGCGTGCGTGCAGCCGGCGCAGCACGGTCAGCGAGACCCAGGTGTAGACCAGGAACAGGGTGGCGGTGAACAGGAAGAACGCGAACGGCGAACGCGTGGCCGCGCTGGCCTGCTTGGCAATGTAAGTCATGTCTTGCAGACCAATCAAACTGACTAGCGCGGTGGCTTTGATCAACACCAACCAGTTGTTGGTAAAGCCGGGTAGGGCGTAGCGCACCATTTGGGGCGCAGTGATGCGCAAAAAGGATTGCACCGGGCTCATGCCAAACGCAGCGGCGGCCTCAGCCTGGCCTTTGGGAATGGCCATCATGGCGCCGCGAAATG
>JANMYG010000588.1:0-7174 GCA_031381865.1 Betaproteobacteria bacterium
TCTGAACGCAGAGAGCGCAGCGAACGAAGTGAGTTCCGCGACGGGGCGCAAGACCGAGCACCGCAGGGAAGTCGGCGCGTTCAGCGCACGACCGCTCCAGTAAAGCGACGCCAGCGGCCCCCACACGCCTTTGCAGCCTCCTCGGAGAACACACGGCGTACCCCCTGCCGCGAGGCGCGCCGAAGCGTGAAAGTCGCATGCCAACGAGTGTCCGCAACGGGCCGAAAACGGCCAGTTTGATTGGCGTGCCGCACCTCCTGCCGGACCGAAAGCATTGCATTTCAGGCGTTGTCCATCATCGAGCGGATCAACGGGATCGTGATGGCGCGTTTGGTCTGCAGCGCATAACCATCGATCAGTTCCAGCAGTTCCATCAGGCTGCCGAGGTCGCGGCTGAAACGCGTCAACATGAAGTCCATCACTTCGTCGCCGAGGAACACGCCACGGGCGTCCGCCGCCTGGCGCAATACCGCGCGCCGCTCCGGCTCGCTCAACACCTTGAGCCCGAACACGTGGCCCCAGCCGAGCCGGGTGCGCAGGTCCTCGCGCACCTGCAGGCCCGCTGGCGGCTGGTCACCGGCGCCCAGCACCCAGCGCTGGTGCGTCTGGGCATTGACGAACCAGTTGAAGGCCGCGTGCTGTTGAATGGCCGAGTATTGGTGCACATCGTCGAACAGCACCGCCGCCCACGACTCGGAAAACGGCCCGGGCTCGAGATCGGTCGCGTCGAGCCAGCCCACCACGGCACCCTGCTCGCGCAGGGCCTCGCGTACCGCCTTGAGCAGGTGCGTCTTGCCGCTCCCGCTGGCGCCCCACAAGTAGGTCGGCACGGGGGAGCGGGTTGCCGCGCTGGCCTTTTCGCCGACCCACAGGGCCAGGTGTTTCTGGACCGCCTCGTTGGGACCGGGAAAAAAGTTCTGCAGTGTGGGGCCGGTGGACAGTCCGATGTCGAGCGCGATCTGTTTCATGCCGGACCCGTGCTCATGCGCCAAGGTACAGGTTGCTCGACAGGTAACTCGCCCACGCCCGCCGTATCGCCACCAGCAACACGGCGCTGGCGGGCAGCGCGATCAGCACGCCGACGAAACCCAGCAGTTGCCCGAACGCCAGCAGAGCAAAGATCACCGCCAACGGATGCAGCCCGATGCGCTCGCCCACCAGCCTGGGTGTCAGGTACAGGCTTTCCACCAGCTGGCCCAGTCCGTAGACCACCGCCACCATCAGCACCGCCCGCCCCGGCCCGGCCGTGGCCGCGAACTCCAGCAAGCCGGCCAATGTGGCCAGCAGCAGGCCCAGCCCGAAACCCAGATACGGCACAAAGATCGCCAGCCCGGTGAACACACCGATGGGGAGCGCCAGGTCGAGGCCGAACAACGCCAGCCCGACGCTGTAGAACAGCGCCAGGATCAGCATGACGAGCAGTTGCCCGCGCAGGTACTGGCCCAGCACCGCGTCGGCTTCGCTGGTAAAACTGTCGAAGGCACCCCTGGCGCGGGCGGGCACCAGTCTCAGGACGGTCGCGACAAAACGTTCCCAGTCCATCAACAGGTAGAACAGGGCCACGGGGATCAGCACCGCGTTGCCGATGATCGCAAAGGCCACGCTGCCACCGAGCTTGAGCGAAGCCATCAGCGAGCCGAAAGCGTCTTCGAAATTGGCATTCAGGTACTTGAGCACGAACGCCTTGATGTTGTCCACATCGAGCGACAGCTTGAGCCCGAACTGGGCCAGAAACGGCTTGATCGACTCGTTGAGCCGGTCGAACAGCACCGGCACCTGATCGCGCATCAGCGGCAGCTCCTTGGCCAGTATCGGCACGATCAGCAGTGCCACACCCAGCAGCGCGACCAGCAGCAGCAGCTCCACCACCACCACCGCCAGCAGCCGCGGTACGCGTCCACGGCCCAGGCGGTCGAGCCAGTTCACCATCGGCGTCAGTGCGTAGGCCAGCACCGCGGCGACCACGAATGGCGTCAGTACCGGAGCCAGCAACCACAACACAAAACCCGCCAGCAGCGCTATCGCGCCCCAGGTGGCGGCGGCTTTTTGCGTGGCGGTGAATTGCATACTGGCGGGCGGGGTTGAACCCGTAGAATCTGGGCAAATTCTATCGGGCTGCGCCCTGCCCCCTGCCGGCCGGCGGCCGCATCCGCCACGCTGCAGGCAATTTCTAACCGCTCGCCATGACCACTCCCGCACCCACCACCGCCCTGTCTTACAAGGACGCCGGCGTCGACATCGATGCCGGGGACGCGCTGGTGGAACGCATCAAGCCGCTGGCCAGGAAGACCATGCGCGACGGCGTGCTGGCCGGCATCGGTGGTTTTGGCGCGCTGTTCGAGGTGCCCAAGCGTTACCGCGAACCGGTGCTGGTGAGCGGGACCGACGGCGTGGGAACCAAACTCAAGCTGGCGTTCGAATGGAACATGCACGACACCGTCGGCATCGACCTGGTTGCGATGAGCGTCAACGACGTGCTGGTGCAGGGCGCCGAACCGCTTTTCTTCCTGGACTATTTTGCCTGCGGCAAGCTGGAGCTGGAGACCGCCGCCGCGGTGATTGGCGGCATCGCGCGCGGCTGTGAATTGTCCGGTTGCGCGCTGATCGGCGGCGAGACCGCCGAAATGCCGGGCATGTACCCGGCCGGTGAATACGACCTGGCCGGTTTCGCGGTCGGCGCCGTGGAAAAATCGAAGATCCTGACCGGCCGCGATATAGGCGCCGGCGACGTTGTGTTGGGGCTGGCCAGCAGTGGCGTGCATTCGAACGGGTTCAGCCTGGTGCGCAAGTGCATCGACCGCTGCGCCGGCACCGGGCCCGGGCGCGACGAAGGCCGCTTGCCGCCAACGCTGGACGGCAAACCGTTTCGCCAGGCGCTGATGGAGCCGACCCGGCTCTACGTGCTGCCGGTACTGGCGGCGCTGGCGGCACACCCGATCAAGGCCCTGGCCCACATCACCGGCGGCGGCCTGCTCGAGAACATCCCGCGCGTGCTGCCGGGCGGCATGGCAGCGCATCTGCGCAAGGGCAGCTGGCCGCAATCCGAGCTGTTCGCCTGGCTGCAGGCAACCGCCGGCATCGACGACCACGAGATGAACCGCACTTTCAACAACGGCATCGGCATGGTGCTGGTGGTGGACCCGGCCAGCGCCGACGCCACCGCACGGACCTTGCGCGAGCAGGGGCAGACGGTGTATGAGATCGGCCTGATCGCGCCGATCGGCGCCGGTGGCGCGGTCGAGATCCGCTAGCGCGGCAAGCCGGCCCTAACCGCTTCTGGCACGGCGCAACTCGGCCGTGCGCGCCGCGATGGCATCGATGTCGAGCCCCTCTTCGACATTGCCCAGGTAGGTTTCCAGGTCCGCCACCGCCTGTTGCGCATGGCCCAGTTCGGCATGGGCCAGCCCGCGGTCGCGGTATTCGGCCCAGGCCTGCGGCAACAACACGACCAGCCGGTCCTGCACTGCGATCATGCGCGCCCAGTCTTCCTGGGTGCGGTGGATCTCCTTGAGGTTGCGCAACATGCGCGCAACGATGTCGCGCGGCGGCGTGGCCTGCAGGTACAGCCCCAGCGGCACCTCGAACTCGTCGATCAGCCCGCTGCGGCGCCGGAACGGCTCCAGGCGCTCGGCCAGTTGCTCGCGGCTGAGCGACTGCCCGTCCAGGGGATCGATCACGACCTGTCCCTTTGGCAGGTTGACCTTGAGCATGAAATGGCCCGGAAATCCAACGCCGCGCGCCGCCAGGCCCATGCCCTGGGCCAGTTCCAGCCACAACACCGCCAGCGAAATCGGGATCGCGCAGCGGGTGCGCAGCACCACGCTGATGTAGCTGTTGTCGGGGTCGTAGTAGTTGTTGACGTTGCCGCGAAAACTCAGGTCGCGGAAGAAGAACTGGTTGACCGCGCGCAGCTTCTGCAGCGGCATCGCATCGGCCGGGACGCGGCGCTTGAGGCGCGCCAGCAGCTGGTCCACCTCGCCGAGCATCTGCTGCACATCGAGGTCGGGGTATTCGTCCTGCCCCAGGCTGATGGCCGCCTCGAGCAGCGGGAACTCGGCGTCGCTCTGGACCAGGGACGCGAAGTACTCCAGCGGCGTCGGGACGGCGTAGGACAGATTCATGGTGGCTGGTCGGTGGTGCGAAGGAATTTGCCGGCATCCATATTTTGACGTCGATTTCAACCCGTGCCAAGACGCCCGCGCACGCCGACAGACGCGCGCGCACGCACAACCGTTGATCGCGCCGCCGCCTTGACTTTCCAGCACCCGGCGCACGCCCGTGCACGGACGGCGAACCGGTCTTCCCGCGCAGTCCGTGGCATCGCAGTCGCTCCCGGCTGCGCGCCTATACTGGCGCGCACCCCGTCACAGGGGGCCAGCGGCAACACTGTTCGCTTTACCCATGTCATTGCGGCCCCGGATCAGGTCCGGGGTTTTTGCACCCGCCATCCATGGATGCCGGATCATGTCCGGCATGACAAACTGAACCGTGTTGCGGCTGGCCGCCCTGTACGCGCAAGGGTCCGCATCAACAGACTGGCGACAACCGACTGGGCAACCGGCCATGGCGCGGCCACCGGCCCGGCCAGACCTGTGGCGGCACGGCCTGCGGACGGCCCGGCGACGCGCGGCGGTCTTTGGTGATTGTGGTCCCTGGAGCTCTCATGCAAGCTTTTCTCGTGTCGACCGGCGTCGTCGCCCTGGGAGAAATGGGCGACAAGACGCAGTTGCTGGCCATGCTGCTGGCGGCCAAGTTCAAGCGCCCGCTGCCGATCATCCTGGGCATCTTCGTCGCCACCCTGGCGAACCATGCGTTTGCGGGGCTGGCGGGCGACTGGGTCGCCAGGGCCCTGGGCCCGCAGGTCCTGCGCTGGGTGATCGGGCTGTCCTTCATCGCCATGGCGGTCTGGGTACTCGTGCCCGACAAGGCCGACGAAGGCGCCACCGACGGCAAGTTGCGGCTGGGCGTTTTCGGCACGACGGTGGTGGCCTTCTTCCTGGCCGAAATGGGCGACAAGACGCAGATCGCCACGGTCGCCCTCGCCGCCCGGTATTCCGACCTGTTGGCAGTGGTTGCCGGCACCACGCTTGGCATGATGCTTGCGAATGTTCCAGCGGTGTTCCTGGGCGACACCATTGCAAGGAAGGTCTCCATGCCTTTGATGCACAGCATTGCGGCCTCGATATTTGCGCTGCTCGGTGTGCTCACGCTGCTGAATGTGGGAAAGCTGTTCTGACATCGTGGCGCCGTCCGGAGCGAACGTGTCATGGTGCCCGCCATGGCGCGATCGAACGAAAGCCGATTGCGGCTGCCCGCAGCCACCACACCTGGCGATCAATGCATGGGTATTGGCTGGGTGGTGATTTCAGCGCCTGAAGAACTGCCGAAACTTCAATCCGGCGGCCCACAGCGACACAAAATAGATCGCCGCCGCGGCGAGCAGCACACAGGCCAGCACGCCGATCCGTCGCAGCTCCAGCGCCGGCGGTCCGACCCACTGGAAGCTGCTCGCCGCCCACATAAGGAAGATCGCCAGCAAGGCCGTCGCCGCAAGCACCTGCAGCGCGAACATGGCCCAGCCCGGACTCGGCGTGTACCGGCCGCCGCGCATCAACCCGGCCAGCAATGCCAGCGCATTGATCAGGGCGCCGACACCAATCGCCAGCGTCAGTCCGGCATGGGCAAACAGAGGCACGAACACCAGGTTGAGCATCTGGGTGACGACCAGCACCATGATGGCAATGCGTACCGGTGTGCGAATGTCCTGGCTGGCGTAGAAACCCGGCGCCAGCACCTTGATCGCCACGATGCCCAGCAACCCCGCGCCATAACCCATCAAGGCCGAGGTGGTCTGCTGCACGTCGTGCGCCGAGAACTGCCCGCGCTGGTACAGGGTCGCCACCAGCGGCTGCGCGAACACCAGCAGGGCCAGCGTGCATGGCACTGCGAGCAGGACGACGAGGCGCAGGCCCCAGTCCAGCATGGCCGAGTATCTGGTGTGGTCCTGGCTCGCGTTGGCGGCCACCAGTTGCGGGGTCAGCACCACGCCCAGCGCCACCCCCAGCATCGCGGTCGGGAACTCCATCAGGCGCTCGGCGTAACCCATCCAGCTCACGCTGCCGGGCGTCAGGTGCGACGCGATCTGCAAATTGATGATGGCCGACAGGTGCGCCACGCCCACACCCAGCAATGCCGGCCCCATCAGGGTTGCGATGCGGCGGGTTCCGGCATCGGCCCAGGCCAGCTGGAGCGCGCTCCAGCGCCATTGCGGTCGCGGCAGCAACCCGATTCTTTTCAGCGCCAGCAGCTGCAGCGTCAGCTGCAGCACGCCGCCTCCCAGCACACCCATGACCATGGCGTAGATCGGCTCGATCCCGAGTCGCGCGAACCACGGCGCGCCCAGCCAGGCGGCGGTGATCATGGCCAGATTCAGCAGCACCGGCGTGAATGCGGGCACCGCAAAGCGCCGCCAGGTGTTGAGGATGCCGGCGCCCAGCGCCACCAGCGACATGAAGCCGATATACGGGAACATCCAGCGCGCCATCACGACCGCCGCATTGAATCCGCGCGGGTCCTGCTGCAGCCCGCTGGCCATTACCCACACCAGCGCCGGCGCGGCCAGCACGCCGGCCAGGCATGTCAGCGCGAGGGTCCAGCCCAGCACCGTGGCCACCCGGTCGATCAGCAGCTGGGTGGCCTGCTCGCCGTATTGTTCCTTGCTCGCGCCCAGCACCGGCACGAAGGCCTGGCTGAAGGCGCCCTCGCCGAACAGGCGGCGGAACATGTTGGGCAGGCGAAACGCCACATTGAAGGCGTCGGTCATCGCGTTGGCGCCAAAAATCGACGCCATCAGGAGGTCGCGCACCATGCCGGTGACGCGTGAAGCCAGGGTCAGCAGGGAAACGGTGGACGCGGCTTTGAACAGGCTCACGGGCCCGAGTGTAGCCGGGGGTATGGCCACGACCTTTCACCTGGCACCCCTGATAGCGCTGATTTCGCGCGGGCTGGTAGACTCGAGGGCTTTGCGGGCAACATCCTCACACCCAAGGACACACTCACTATGGCATCAACCAAACCGAAGAAAAAGAACCCGCGCCTGGCGTCGGGCCGCAAACGCGTCCGCCAGGACGTCAAGATCAACGCCGCCAATACGTCGTTGCGCTCCCAGTACCGC
>JANMYG010000615.1:0-2744 GCA_031381865.1 Betaproteobacteria bacterium
TTCTGGCAGATCGGCACCAGGATCGGCACCAGGATCGTGATCGCGGCGGTGGGTTCGAGGAAGCAGCCCACGAACAACATCAGTGCATTGGCCAGCAGCAGGAACACCCACGGTTCGCGCGTGAATCCGAGCACCCACTCGCTGATCGCCGCGGTCACGCCGGTGGCTGTGAGCATCCAGCCGAAGATGCTCGCCGCCGCAACGATGAACAGCACCGTGCTGGTGGTCTCCACGGTGTCCAGGCAGACCTTGACGAACATCTTCCAGGACAACGTGCCGTACCAGGCCAGGCCCAGCACCATGGCCCAGACACAGGCCGCGATCGCGCCTTCGGTCGGGGTGAACAGTCCGGTGGTCATGCCGCCGATCAACAGCACCGGCGTCATGATCGGCAACACGGCCTGGAAGCTGAACAGCTTGTCGGCCAGGAACAGCAGCACCAGCCCGCTGATGACGGTGGTGCGCGGCGGGAAGCCGAGCCGGGTGATCAGCAGCCACAACAGCAGCGGCCAGGCGATCACCACCGCGGTTTCGGCCAATGCCTTGATGACACGTGGCCATTCGAACTTGACGTCCGCGCCCCAGCCGTTCTTGTGCGCGTAATAGGCCACGGTGAGCATCATCAGCACGGCCATCAGCACTCCGGGCAGGATGCCGGCCAGGAACAACGCGCCGACACTCACGTTGGCCATCATTCCGTAGATGACGAACGGCAGGCTCGGCGGAATGATCGGGCCCAGCGTGGCCGAGGCCGCGGTCACGCCGACCGCGAATTCGGTGCTGTAGCCATGGTCCTTCATGGCCTTGATCTCGACCGTGCCCAGGCCCGCCGCGTCGGCAATCGCGGTGCCGCTCATGCCGGCGAAGATCACCGAACCGACCACGTTGACATGGCCCAGGCCGCCCTTGAGCCAACCCACCAGCGCCAGCGCGTAGTTGTAGATGCGGTTGGTGATGCCGGCGTTGTTCATCAGGTTGCCGGCCAGGATGAAGAACGGCACCGCCAGCAGCGGAAAGCTGTCGATGCCGCTGACCATGCGGTGGATGACGACGAACGGCGGGTTGTCGCCGGTCCACAGAATGTAGATCAGGGAGGAGCCGGCCATGGCGATCGCCACCGGCAGCCCGCCCGACATGAGCAGCAGGAAGATGATTTTCAGCATGGTGGTGTGGTGGCTAACGGTCTTCCATCGTCGAGTCGGGTTGTTCCAGCACGCTGTAGCCGCGCCTGGCGTGGACGCGCAGCACCCAGAACGAGCGCAGGAACATGGTCGCGAAACCGAACATGCACACGCTGTAGACGATGTTCATCGGCAGGTCGATGATGGTCATCTTGTAGTTGCCGAGTTTTTGCATCATCTGCCAGGTCATGACCACGGCCGCGCCGAAGAAGGCGATACGCAGCAGGTCGACCAGCAGCGCGACGGCGCGCGCCAGCCAGGGCGGCATGAAGCGGTAGAAGAAATCGACCTGGATGTGGTTGTTCTTGGCCACGCCGATGGCCGCGCCGACGAACACGGTGCCGATCAGCAGGTAACGCGCGATCTCCTCGGTCCAGGCGGCCGAGTTGTTGAGCACGTAGCGCGTGAAGAACTGGTAGAAGACGGTCAGCCCCAGGGCCCAGAAGAAGGCCAGCGCCAGCCAGCCTTCGATCGGCGTGTGGGACAGATCCACGGCTTCGTCGGCGGCGTGAAACTGGCCGTCGTCGCCCATCACGTGCGGCAGCGCGTCTATATCGGCAATCTTGGACATGCTTGGTTCCCGCGTTGCCGGCCCCGCGTCGTGCGGGACCGGCGGATTCACCCTACCTGGCGGCCTGGATCTTGTCGTAGTCCGCGCGCGTGAAACCCATCGACTCCAGCGTCGAGCTCTTCAGCACGGCGTCCTGGAAGCTCTTGCGGTCGACCGCCACGATCTGCAGGCCCTTCTTCTTGAACTCGTCCACCAGTTCGCCTTCGCGTTTCTTGATCTCCGCCGTGGCCTTGGCCGCCGCCTCGCGCGTGACCTCGGTGAACATGGCCTTTTCGGCGTCGCTGAGCTTGTTCCACAGGTGCGGCGCGACCTGGGTCGTCAGGCCGTCGACGATGTGGCCGGTCAGCATGATGGCCTTTTGCACCTCGTAAAACTTCTTGGCCTCGATCGTCGTGAGCGGGTTTTCCTGCGCGTCGACGGTGCCGTTTTGTAATGCCAGGTAGACCTCCGCGAAGGCGATCGGCGTGGGGTTGGCGCCGCACGCCTTCGGTGTGGCGGTATAGGCGGGTACGTCGGGCACGCGGATCTTCAGGCCCTTCATGCCTTCGCAATTGCTGAACGGCTTCTGGGCCGTGGTGTGGCGCGCGCCGTAGTAGGTGTAGGCCGTGATCTGGATCCCGGTCTTGGCGCGGAACTCGTCGGTCATCTCCTTGAATACCGCGCTCTTGGAATAGGCGATCAGGTGGTCGCCGTCACGAAAGATGAACGGGTAGTAGGCGATGCCCAGCCGCGGGTAGCTGCGCGCGGCGAACGACGGGCCGCTGATGATCATGTCCACCGTGCCGAGCTGCATGCCCTGGTTGATATCGGTCTCCTTGCCCAGGCTGGACGCCGGGAAGACCTGGATGTCGAACTTGCCGTTGCTGCGTTTCTTGATCTCTTCGGCCGCCCAGACCGACTGGGTGTGGTACGGCTCTGATGTCTCGTACACGTGGGCCCATTTCAGCTTGGTCTGCGCCTGTGCGACGCCGCACAGGCCCAGTGCCGCTGCC
>JANMYG010000688.1:0-2103 GCA_031381865.1 Betaproteobacteria bacterium
GCCGGAACGCAATCCAGACCGCATTTTGGCCCGGGGACGCAACCCCCAAGGCTGCGCCAGGGCGCTACGCCCACCGCAGCCAGCGCCGACTCCAGGAGATTCCATGGCCGTCCAGCAAAACAAGAAGTCGCCTTCCAAGCGCGGCATGCACCGTTCGCACAACGCCGTGGCCGCGCCGGGCACGGGCGTGGAGCCGACCACTGGCGAGGTGCACCTGCGCCACCACATCAGCCCGACCGGTTTCTATCGGGGCCGCAAGGTCCTGAAGACCAAGGCCGACGCCTGAATCGGGCCCGGTCGCTGTGGCCGCCCGAAAGGGCTTCTGGCCTGGCGACAGTGACAACCAGCGCCTCGCGCCGGCCTCGCGCTGAACGCCCCCACCGCTGCCGTGTCCGCTGAGGCCCCGTCGCACACACCTCTGAAAACGGTGCGGATAGCCGTCGATTGCATGGGTGGCGACTTCGGCCCCCAGACCACGCTGCCCGCATGCCGGGCCTTCCTCGACAAGCACCCCCACGCCGAACTCATGCTCGTGGGAACAGAGGCCGCGCTGCGCTCCGCGGCGAGGTGGCCGCGCTGCGCAACAGTTGTCGCCACCGAGGTGGTCACGATGGACGACCCGGTCGAGGTGGCGTTGCGCAAGAAACGCGACTCGTCGATGCGCGTTGCCATCCAGCAGGTCAAGGACGGTGCCCACGCCTGTGTCTCGGCGGGCAACACCGGCGCGCTGATGGCGGTGGCGCGCTACCTGCTGAAAACGCTGGACGGCATCGACCGCCCGGCGATCGCCACCGTCATGCCCAACCGCCGCGACGGCTACACCACCGTGCTGGACCTGGGCGCCAACGTCGACTGCACACCCGAGCACCTGCTGCAGTTCGCGGTGCTGGGCAGCGCGCTTGTGTCAGCGGTGGACGGCAAGGCCGACCCGGTGGTGGGCCTGCTCAACATCGGCGAAGAAGCCATCAAGGGCAGCGAGACCATCAAGCGTGCGGGCGAATTGTTGCGCGCCGCCGCGGCGAGCGGGCGGCTCAACTTCTACGGCAACGTCGAAGGCAACGACATCTTCAAGGGCACGACCGACCTGGTGGTGTGCGACGGTTTTGTCGGCAACGTCGCGCTCAAGACGGCCGAAGGCCTCGCGTCGATGTTGTCCAGCTTCATCCGCCAGGAGTTCACGCGCACGCCCTACGCCAAGCTGGCGGCGCTGGTGGCGCGGCCGGTGCTGATGCACTTCAAGCGGCGTGTCGACCACCGGCGCTACAACGGCGCGGCCTTGCTCGGCTTGCGTGGCCTGGTCTTCAAGAGCCATGGTTCGGCTGACGCCTTCGGCTTCGAGCAGGCCTTGAATCGCGCTTATGATGCCGCGCGAAACGGCTTGCTCGACCGGGTGCACGACCGCATCCTGGACACCCTGGCGGCCATGCCCGCCACCCCCGATGGCGCGGCAGCGCCCTCGGCCGAAGCGGTACCTGCCCCATGAGCACGAACTCGATCCGCTACTCCCGCATCACCGGCACCGGCAGCTACTTGCCGCCGAACCGCCTGACCAATGCGGTGCTGGCGGCCCAGTTGGCCGAAGACGGTGTCGAGACCTCGGACGCGTGGATCGTCGAGCGCACCGGCATCAAGGCGCGCCATTTCGCCGAGCCCGGCATGCCGTGCAGCGAACTCGCCGTGCGCGCGGCGCGGCAGGCGCTCGAAGCGTCGGGCTGCCTGGCGGCCGACATCGACCTGATCATCGTGGCCACATCGACACCCGACATGGTCTTCCCGTCGACGGCCTGCATCGTCCAGCAGAAGCTCGGCGTGGCGGGTTGCGCAGCCTTCGATATCCAGGCCGTGTGTTCGGGCTTCGTCTATGGCCTGACGGTGGCCGACTCGATGATCCGCAGCGGCGCGGCGCGCAAGGCGCTGGTGATCGGCGCCGAGGTCTTTTCGCGCATCCTCGACTTCAAGGACCGCACCACCTGCGTGCTGTTCGGTGATGGCGCCGGCGCCGTGGTGCTGGGTCCCTCGGATGAATCCGGTATCTTGGCCACCGCCTTGCATGCGGATGGCCGCCAAGCCGGCGTGCTCTGTGTGCCCGACGACGTCGTGCAC
>JANMYG010000698.1:0-1797 GCA_031381865.1 Betaproteobacteria bacterium
GCCAGCCAGCGCGCCGCGGCGGCGCCATTGGCAGCGGGCATGGTCGCGGTGGACTACGGTTTTGTCACGCTCAATTACGACCGCGCCTGGTTCGCCAAGACCGCGCTGCCGCTGCCCAAGACACTCGAAGACCTGGCGCAACCGGCCTACCGCAACCTGCTGGTGGTGCAGAACCCGGCCACGTCGAGCCCCGGTTATGCGTTCATGCTCGCCACCGTGGCGGGCCTGGGCGAAGAGGCCGCGTTCGACTGGTGGGGCCGCATGCGCGCCAACGGCGTCAAGGTGAGCAAGGGCTGGAGCGAGGCCTACTACACCGAATTCAGCCGCAACGGCGGCGGCCGTCCGCTGGTGGTGAGTTATGCCAGCAGCCCGGCCGCCGAAGTGTTCTACAGCAAGGAAAAAATAACCGAGCCGCCGACTGCGGCGCTGTTCCTCAAGGGCGGTGTGTTCCGCCAGGTCGAGGGCGTGGCATTGGTCAAGGGTGGACAGCAGCGCGAGGCCGCCGCGCGCTTCATCGAATTCATGCGTTCGGCGCCGGTGCAGGAAGCCCTGCAGACCAGCATGTGGATGTTTGCCGCCGAGCCGCGCACGACCCGGCCCGAGGTGCTGCGCCACGCCGTCGAGCCGTCCGCGTTCGACAACCCCACGGCCGAGACCATCGCCGACCGGGGCAGCGCCTGGGTCGACCGCTGGACCCGGGTGGTCCTGAAGTAGCCCTGCCATGGCGCGCCGGCGTTGAACGCCCTGGCCCGACGCGGCTGGTTGCCAGTGCTGGCGCTCGGCGCCTTGCCGGCGATGTTCCTCGCGCTGATGCTGGTGGCGCCGGTGCTGCGGCTGGGGGCCGAAGCCGGCGCCGCAGCCACCTTCGCGCTGCTGGGTGCCTTGTGGAGCGACGACTACCTGCGCTGGCGCGTGGTGTGGTCGTTCCTGCAGGCCGGGCTGACCTGTCTGGCCGCGTTGTTGTGCGGTGTGCCGGTGGCATGGGTGCTGGCACGGTACGCCTTTGCCGGGCGTGCGCTGGTGTTGCGCCTGCTGATGCTGCCGTTTGTCGTTCCCACGCTGGTGGCGGCGCTCGGCGTGCTGGCGTTGTGGGGGCCGCAGGGCGTGCTCGCGCGCTGGACCGGCTTGGACCTGCAGGACACGCCCTGGCTGCTGCTGTACGGCAACCTGTTCTTCAATCTGTGCCTGGAGGTGCGGGCGGCCGTCGACGCGCTGGGCCAGGTCAGCGCGTCGCGCGTCGCGGTGGCGCGCACGCTGGGGGCCACGCCGTGGCGCGTGTTCTGGCGCGTCGAGTGGCCGGCGATCCTGCCCTGGCTGGCATCGAGCCTGTGCCTGGTGTTCCTGTACTGTTTTTCGGGCTTCGGGCTGGCGCTGATCCTGGGCGGGCACAAGTACGCGACGGTGGAAGTCGAGATCTACACCCTGGTGGCGCATGAACTCAAGCTCGCGCAGGCCGGTGCGCTGGCCCTGGGCATGCTGGTGCTGACCGGGCTGGTGGCGCTGGTCTACGCGCTGATCGAGCAGCGCCTGGCGACCCCGGCGCGCTCCGACCTGATCGGGCTGCGGCGCCCGCGCGGCGTCGCGCAATGGCTGGCGGTGGCGGTGGCGTTGTTCGCGCTGGTGTTCTTTTGCGCCGCACCGCTGCTGGTGATACTCGCGCGCGCACTGGGCGCCGGCATGGCGGCCTGGGGCAGCCTGCTGGACGAGGAGTCGCGGCTGGCGCTATGGAACACGACCCGCTTCACGCTGGCGGCGCTGCTGCTCGCGACCGCCCTGGGCCTGACGCATGCGCTGGTG
>JANMYG010000741.1:0-2181 GCA_031381865.1 Betaproteobacteria bacterium
GCGCGCGGCCGGACACGACCCGGCGCAACTCGCCTACCTGTGGGTCAAGGACCAGCCCGGGGTGACCGCACCGATCATCGGCCCGCGCACGCTGGCGCAACTGGCGCAGGCCCTGCCGGTGGCCGATATGGCGCTGTCGGACGAATTGCGCACGGCTTGCGACGCGCTGGTCGCGCCGGGCAGCGTGGTGGCCAGTTTCTTCAACACCGCGGCCTGGATGAAGTGGAAGTTCGCCTGATACGGCGCTGGGTTCCAGATTCCATGTGGGGGCCGTGCGTCACCTGCGTGCACGCCATCGTGCCAATCGGCTGGGGCTGGGGCTGGGGTGCGGGTGTGCGGGATCAGGCCGGTGCGGCACTCGGCTCCGCGGCTGTCCTCCGCCCTTGCGGGCTCCCCCTTTATGCCGCTGCGCCGAGCGCCGCACCGGCCTGATCCAGCCAGCGTGGTGGGAACGCGGTGCGCCAGACACATTTGCGGCCGAGCGCGTTGGCTGGGTGGCTGGGCGAGGTAGAGGAGGCCGCCGCAGGGCGGGGGACACAGGCAAAGTTCCCTGGTCAGCGTCCTCGGCGCGCCAGAGCCCGGCTCCCCTTCTGGATATCCAAACGCAATTGGGTGGGCGGCTGGACTCGGGCTGGGGCAACGGCGCTCAGTGCGCCAGGCCTTTGAGTGTCTCCCCGGCGTTGGGCAGTTGTTCGCAGTCGGCGATGTACTGGCGGATGATGTCGGCGAAGCTGGCGTCCGGCTTCAGGCCCAGGCGTGCGGCACGTTGCGCGCTGGCGCCGGCGGGCCAGTTGGCGACGATGCCCGCGATGCGCGCGTCCTGTTCGAAACGCACCAGCGCGCGCACGCGTTTGCCGGCCACCGCCTCCAGGGCATCGAGCATGTCGCACACGCGCACATTGAGCGCGGGCAGGTTCAGCGCCAGGCGCCCGCCAAAGGCTTCGCGACTGGCCTCGTAGACGGCGAACAGCCCTTCGACCGCGCGCGCCGGCGAGGACACCGGATGCGACACCTGGTCGCTCACCGGCAGGATCGACTCGACCCCGGCCAGCGGCTCGCGGATGATGCCCGAGAAGAACGACGACGCCGCCCCGTTGGGCCGGCCCGGGCGCACCGTGACGGTCATCAGCCGCGCGGCCCGGCCGTCGATATAACCCTTGCGTGTGTAGTCGGCCACCAGGTGTTCGCAGACCAGTTTTTGTGCGCCGTACGAAGTCTGCGGCGCCGGCAGCGTGTCGTCCGCGACGCGCGCGGGCAGCGGCACCGACGGGTCCGGCCCGAACACCGCCACCGAACTCGAAAATACTAGCCGCGCCACTTTTCCCGAGGCCTGGCCGGCGGCGCGCAGGGCGTCCAGCAGGGCGCGCGTGCTGTCGAGGTTGGAAGACATGCCGAGGTCGAAATCGAGTTCGCATTCACCCGACACCGCCGAGGCCAGGTGGAACACGCCGTCGAAGGTTTCGGTGCGCAGCGCGGCGCATTGCGCCAGCAGCGCGCCGGTGCGGCCCTGCACCCGGGCATCGGCCAGCAGGTCGGCCGGGGCCGGTACCTGGTCGGTCAGCACCAGGGTGTCGATCGGTTGGCCGTTCAACTGGCCACGGGCCAGCAGGGTGCGGGCCAGGCGGGCGCCAACAAAGCCGCCGGCGCCGGTAATCAGCAGTTTCATGGAAATCCTTTCCGGGAAAGTTACAACGACGGGTCGAGTATGCCGGGCATCGCGATGAAACCTTGCACATGCCGCAGGTCCCGGATCCATCGCCGCAGCGCCGGGAACTCCTGCAGGTCGACCCGTGCTTCTCCAGCCAGCGCCGCATACGGAAAACAGGCGATGTCCGCAATTGTCGGGTGCACTGCAACAAGCCAGGGTTGGCCCCGCCATGCGTTTTCGGCCAATTGGTCGTCCAGCAGGCGAAACACGGCGCGTGCGCCGGCAACACAGGCGTGCAGGTCGGCCGGGTAACCGAAGCTGTGGTGCAGCCGGGCCGCCGATGCGGTGCGGGTGATCTCGTCCGCCACCGCCAGCCACAGCGTGATGTTGCCGCGGATGCGCGCGTCGTCGGGGTACCACTGCCCCGACCGGTCGTAACGACTGGCCAGGTAGACCAGGCAGGCCTGCGCGTCGCGCAGCGTGAAGTCGCCGTCGCGCAGCACCGGCAACTGGCCCAAGGGGTTGATGTGGTC
>JANMYG010000764.1:0-4076 GCA_031381865.1 Betaproteobacteria bacterium
CGTCGTTGATGGGTTAGAAATCGTCCAGGTCGAGGTACATCACGGCCAGCGCCTGGCGCCGAGGCGCGGCTGCGGCCAGCGCCAGCGCCAGCCGTTCGCCAAAGAAACCGCGGTTGGGCAGGGCGGTCAGGCAGACGTGCCGGGCCAGGTGGCGCGCGTGGCGCTCGCCGGCCTGGGTGCCGACGAGTTCGGTGCGCGCCTGCGCCAGTGCGGTCTGGGCATCGAACACGGCGAGCTCGAGTTGCTGCAGGCGGATCATTTCACGTGCCAGCGTGACCTGCAACTGGTCCAGTTGCCCGGCGCAATCCAGTACCTCGGTGCGCACCGAGGCCGTTCCGAAACGCCATGCTGTGTCGTCGGCGCAGCGCGGGCCATCCGCGATCGACCTGAGTCGTGCCGCCAGGGCGCCCGACACGCCCCAGCTGGTGTGCGCCGGCGCGTGCCGCGGCGCGGGCACCGGGTCGAAATCGAAGCCGGCCAGGTCGCGGCTGCCGGGCCGCGCCGGCGGTTCGACGTTGCCGCCGCAATCCGGGTCGTTGGCACCCGTTCCTGTCGGGCCGTTGTTGCGGTTGCGCAACGCCCGCGCCACCAGCTTCAGGTCCGTCGGGTCTCGCGCCCAGGTGGGGATCGTTCGGATCATGGCTAAATCCTCATCGCTTCGGTGGGTGGTTCGTGCCGCGCATGCGCCCCGGCCCTGGCGCTGCGGCGTGGTTTGTCACGTGCCATGCCCGTGTTTGTAGTTCGGGCGGCGCCCGGCGTCTGTACGCCACCGCACACCGGAGCCTGCTTTGTGCCGGGTTCGCGCGACGCGGGCGGCGGCCGCGCGGGGCCGGCCCGTGCGCAACACCTGCGTTGACGCAAAGAACGGGGCCACGCACCGGGTTATAAACAAACACTGCCCGGTGCGCGCGGGTCATCCGTGCCGCCGCTGCGGGCGCCGCCAGGCTGGCGCCCACAACCCAATACCCGAAGAATTCCCGAAATGGCAAAAACACGCCGCCACGCTGAACGCCACCGAACCGACCGGATCGGCTGGTTGCGCGCGGCAGTGCTGGGCGCCAACGACGGCATCGTGTCCACCGCCAGCCTGGTCGTGGGCGTGGCCGCCGCCGGCGCCAGCCACGGCAGCGTCCTGCTGACGGGCGTGGCCGGGCTGGTAGCCGGCGCCATGTCGATGGCGGCCGGCGAATACGTCTCGGTGCATTCGCAGGCCGACACCGAAGCGGCGGACCTGGCGCGCGAGCGCGCCGAACTGCGCGCCGACCCCGCGGCGGAGCACCGCGAACTCGGCGCCATCTACATCGCGCGCGGGCTCGAACCGGGGCTGGCGCGCCAGGTGGCGGAGCAATTGATGCAACACGACGCCATCGGCGCCCATGCGCGCGACGAACTCGGCATCTCGGAATCGTTCAGTGCCCGGCCGGTCCAGGCCGCGCTGTCGTCGGCTGCCAGTTTCGCGGTCGGGGCCGCGTTGCCACTGGCGGTGACGACGCTGGTGTCCGGGACCGGGCTGCTGTATTGGGTCGGTGCGACTTCGCTGTTGTTCCTGGCGCTGCTGGGCGCAGTCGCGGCGCGGGTCGGCGGCGCGCGCGTCGGGGCAGGTGCCTGGCGCGTGACGTTCTGGGGCGCGATGGCGATGGCCATCACTGCCGGTGTGGGGGCCCTGTTCGGCGCCACGGCGTGACGTCGTCCTCGTTCGGCTGCCGGCGCAGTTCCTGCTCCTGTGCCCGCATGCGCTGCAACTGGTCGAGTGCCGCCACACAATCGGTTACGCCGTCCTGCAGATGCCGCAATGCATCCTGTGGCTGGCCGCCGGGCGCCGCGCCCGGGCATTCCTGCGCCAGGCGGCGCAGTCTGTCCGCGACGGCGCCCAACAGCAGGTCCCAGTCTTCGGGCAGGATCATGTGCCCGGCCCGAGAGGACATCCAGGGCTGGCCGTGCCCGGCCCGTGCTGGTCGGGCAGGGGGATAAGATGCAAGCACGCGACCTCCTCAGGAGTAGACATAGGACCGCAATGTAGCCGCCTTGCCGCGCGCCAGATATGTAAAAAGACACCGCCGCGCGGACGCGCCGGCGCACCCAGACAACCAGGAAACAACATGGCCGAAACCGCCTGCCGCGAATGCCCCCTGAGGCCGCTGGCGCTGTTCCTGCCGCACAGCCCGCAGGAACTCGAACTGGTGCAGTCGTTGAAGCGGCGCGAGTTGCGCCTGGCGGCCGGCGCAACGCTGATCGACGAGGGCCAGACCGACGCGCCGCTGTTCACCCTGCTCAGCGGCTGGGCCTTTCGCTTCAAGACGCTGCGCGACGGCCGGCGCCAGATCCTGAATTTCCTGCTGGCGGGCGACTTCATCGGCGTGCAGCAGAAGATGGGTGATGCGGCGGCCCACGGCGTGGTCACGCTGACCGATGCCACCTTCTGCGTGTTCCAGCGCGACTCGTTGTGGGAACTGCACCGCCAGCAGCCGTCGATGGGCTTCAACATCACCTGGCTGACCGCCCACGAGGAGTCGCTGGTCGACGACACCCTGCTGTCGGTCGGGCGGCGCAGCGCACAGGAGCGCATCGCCTCGCTGTTGATCCTGCTGTTCAAGCGCGCTGCCGCGCTGCAGCCCGATGGCGGTGCCGCGGGCGTGCCGTTCCCGCTGACACAACAACACATGGCCGACGGCCTGGGCCTGTCGCTGGTGCATACCAACAAGACCCTGCGCAAGCTCGAGCTGCGCGGTCTGCACCGGATCGAGGACGGGCGGCTGCAATTGCGCGACGTCAAGGCGCTGGCGCGCCTGGCCGACCTGTACGGTGATGGCCGGCCGCCGCAGCGGCCGCTGGTCTGACACACCCACCGGAGCCGGCATGCCACCCTTCGACGAAGACACGGCGGCACAGTTGCAGGGCCGCGTGTTGCTGGTGCTGCTGGTGGCGGTGTCGGTGGCCTTCGGCTGGATCCTGCTGCCGTTCTACGGCACCATCCTGTGGGCCGCCATCATCGCGCTGCTGTTCGCGCCCTTGTACCGGCGGCTGCTGGTGCGCCTGAAGCGCCGGCGCACGCCGGCGGCGCTGCTGACGCTGCTGGTGGTGCTGGTGATCGTGGTCATTCCGCTGGTGCTGGTCACGGCGGCGCTGGCGCGCGAGGCGGCCCAGGTATACGAGCGCATCCAGTCGGGCGATTTGAGCCCGGGGCGATATTTCCACGGCGTGTTCGACGCGCTGCCCGGCTGGATGGGGGCGTTGCTCGACCGCTTCGGGTTGATCGACTTCGACACCCTGCAGCGCCGCGTGGCGTCAGTCATGGCGCAGGGCAGCCAGTTCATCGCCACGCAGGCGCTGGGCATCGGGCAGAACACCTTCGAGTTCATCGCCAGTGTTTTCATCACGCTGTACCTGGCGTTCTTCCTGATCCGCGACGGCGACGGCATCGGGCGCGCCGTGCGCGCGGCGATCCCGCTGGCAAGCGCCCACAAGCAGGAACTGCTGGCCAAATTCACGACCGTGGTCCGCGCCACCGTCAAGGGCAATTTGCTGGTGGCGGCGATCCAGGGCGCGTTGGGCGGCCTCGCGTTCTGGTTCCTCGGTGTCGGCGGGGCCCTGTTGTGGGCGGTGCTGATGGCGTTCCTGTCGCTGCTGCCGGCGGTCGGCGCCGGGCTGGTCTGGGTGCCGGTGGCGGCCTATTTCTTCCTGACCGGCGCGCACTGGCAGGCGATTGCGCTGACGGCGTATGGCGTGCTGGTGATCGGACTGGTCGACAACCTGCTGCGGCCGATACTGGTAGGCAAGGACACCCGCATGCCCGACTACCTGGTGATGATCACGACCCTGGGCGGCATGGCGGTGTTCGGCATCAACGGCTTCGTGCTGGGCCCGGCCATTGCCGCCATGTTCATCGCGGTCTGGCACATCTACGGCGACATACGCGCCGATACATCACTGTAGCGCGCTGAATCCTGGCGGTCGCCAGGCGCACACGTGCCGGCGATCACACGCATTCACGCTGTGTCGGCCGGGCCGGCGCCTCACCGGCGCCGGTGGCGAAGCAGCAGCTTGCGCAGTTCGCTGTACCACAACACCGCGCTGGC
>JANMYG010000779.1:0-1811 GCA_031381865.1 Betaproteobacteria bacterium
GTTGCCGCGCATGTCCACCCGCACGCAGGCATAACCGTGGCCGGCGATGTAGGGGTGCGTCAGGGCATCGCGCACATGGGTGCCGTCGCGCTTGCGGTAGGGCAGGTATTCCAGGACCACCGGCACCGGCTTCTTCTCGGCATCCGCGGGCAGCCAGATGCGCGCCGCCAGCTTGGTGCCGTCGGGCAAGGTGATGAAGGTGTTGGGGATTTCGCGCACCTTGCGCGGGAAGGACTTGACGGTTTTCATGGGTCGGTTCCGTGTTCGGCAATGCGGGTCCGACGACTCTAACAGGCTGCATCCAGGCAACCTGCAGTAATCGCCCACCAGCAAGGGTTCGGCCGCGACAGTACGCGCGCGCCATGGCGCGGGCTTGAAATCGCCCCTGCGATATGCGGCGCGCCACGCGGAGTTGGTCGCGCGGCCAGATATCTGGTACCTTCATCGGCGTCGTTATGCCCCCGGTCAATTGACGCACGAGTTCCGCATGAGCAATCCTGATTTCCGCCTGGTTCGGAACACCCCGCCCTGCGGCGCAGCCGGCAGGTCCGAAGTGTGCAAGCGTGCGGACGAGAAGAGCCAGTACTACGCCTTGGGAGCAAGCCGTTGACCAGGAAGAATCGCGCCCTCGTCGCCGTGCTGGTCATCTGCACGGCGTTCGCGGCGCATGCGATGCGGGTGGAAGTGCACGGCAGCGTGGTGTTTGCCACCGGACCGGTCGAAGACGATGCCGGCAAATTCCAGGACGCGCTGGACAAGGCCGGCGTGGACACGGTGGTGTTCGTCAATTCACCCGGGGGTGACTTGTGGACCGGCCTGCGTGTGGGCCGCATGATCGAGGCACGCGGGCTCAAGACCGTCGTCGCGGGCTACTGCGTGTCGGCCTGTTCGGTCATGTTCATGGGGGGCCGGCAGCGCACGTTCTCGGATGCTTTTCGCCCGGCGCAGACCTACATCGGCATCCATGGGGCGCACAACCGCGACACCAAAAGCGTCGACCCGCGCATGCAGCCCCATTTGTTCGCGTTCTACAAGCAGGGCATGGCCGGGCGCTTCAACGCCGACATCATGAACCAGGCGCTGTACGACATGGACGACGCCGGCGCCCTGCTGCGCGTGTTCGACGCCCAGCGCACGCCCCGGCAGGCCCCGTACCACTGCCGCTCCGGACAATCGCTGCGCCAGCACTGCACCGACTTCAAGGACCAGGACGCGCTGGGCCTGGGCGTGGTGACCAGCAATGCGCTCACCACCGTGGAGCTGCCGGCCGGCTTCCGGCAGTTGCCGACCATCCTGGGGCGGGAGCTCACACAGCCGTTCGAGGACCCCGCCACTTTCTTCAGGACCCTGGGCGAGCAGCAGTGCAGCGTCGACGCCTGCCGCAAGGCGGTGGCCGACTTTGGGGCGATCCGCGAACACAAGGCGATCGCCGTTCCGGTGGGCGCACCCGGCCTGGGTTACGCCAGCAACCGCGATACCGCGGCGAATGCCTTCGTGGGCGCCATCTACGCCTGCAACCACATTAGGGACCGGCCGGCGCGGCTGTGTGAAGCGCAGACCGTGAACGGTTTCGATGTGCGCGGCCTGTATGCGGCCGGTGCGGCGAGTCACGCCGAGGCGCTGGCGCGGCTGGCGGCACCGGCCGAGAAGTTCTATGCCAACGAGGAATTCGGCGGCGGCATGACCAGCGCCAGCGGCCTGCGCACACAGAAGTTCCAGGACATCACACCGCAGCGACTCGACGGCATCCGCACCTATGGCACCCGGGAGCTGGCGCAGGCGCTGCGCAGCGCGCCGGCCCCGGTGCTGGT
>JANMYG010000789.1:0-1712 GCA_031381865.1 Betaproteobacteria bacterium
GCCAGCGCAGGTCGGACTGCCGCAGCGCCGCGTACAGGGCGGCGAACAGTTGCCATTCGGCTGCGGCCGCCGGTGGCGGCGCGAAGGCCTGCAGCGCCGCGCTGGGCTCGGGGGCCGCGGCCATGGCGTCGAGCAGCCGGGTTGCGCTGGCCGGACCGATGCCGGCAACCAGCTGCAGCACCCGAAACCCGGCCATGCGCCCGCGCGGGTTCTGCGCGAAACGCAGCAGCGCCAATACGTCCTTGATGTGCGCGGCCTCGAGGAACTTGAGCCCGCCGAGCTTCACGAACGGAATATTGCGCCGCGCCAGCTCCAGTTCGAGCGCCGCGCTGTGGCTGCTGGTGCGGAACAACACGGCCTGCGACTTGAGCCGCAGCCCGCCCTCGCGGTGTTCCAGCAGGCGGCTGGCGACCCAGCGCGCCTGCTCGGCCTCGTCGGGCACCAGCACCAGCTCGGCCTTTTCGCTCGAACGCCGGTCGGTCCACAAGCGTTTGGCGTGACCTTGCGCCGCCTCCGCGATGACCGCGTTGGAGGCGTCCAGGATCGGCTGCGTCGAGCGGTAGTTGCGCTCGAGCGCCACCAGCCGCGCCGGTTGTCCGAACTGGTTCGGGAACTCCAGGATGTTCTGCACCGTGGCGCCGCGAAAGGAATAGATCGCCTGCGCATCGTCGCCAACCACCGTGACACCGCGGCCATCGGGCTTGAGTCCCAGCAGCACTGCCGCCTGCAGGCGGTTGGTGTCCTGGTATTCGTCCACCAGCACATGGTCGAAGCGCGCACCGAGTTCGCCGGCCAGCACCGGGTCGCCCACCATCTCGGCCCAGAACAGCAGCAGGTCGTCGAAGTCCACCAGGTTCTGCTGCTGCTTGGCCTGCACATAGGCGCCGTACAGGCGCTTGAGTTCGGCCTCCCATTGCGCGCACCAGGGAAAAAACTGCGCCAGCACATCCACCAGCGGCAGGCCGCTGTTCACGGTACGCGAGTAGATCGACAGGCAGGTGCCAGCCATCGGAAAGCGGCTCTTGGCGCCCGACAGGCCGATGTCGTGGCGCACCATGCCCATCAGGTCCTGGCTGTCGCCGCGGTCCTGGATCGTGAACGACTCGTTGAGCCCGATACGAGGTGCATAGTCGCGCAGCAGGCGCGCTCCCACACTGTGAAAGGTTCCGGCCCACGGCAGGGTCGGTACGTGCGCGCCGGTGGTGCCGAGCGCACGCTGCAGCACCTGCCCCACCCGGCGCTCCATCTCGGCCGCGGCGCGGCGCGAGAAGGTCAGCAGCAACATGCGCTGCGGATCGGCGCCATGCGCGATCAGGTTCGCCACCCGGTGCGCCAGCATCTTGGTCTTGCCCGAACCGGCGCCGGCGATCACCAGCAGCGGACGCGTGTCGCCACGCTGTTCGCCGGTGCCGTGCTCGACCGCACAACGCTGCTCGGCGTTCAATTCTTCCAGTGGATGCACCGGGCTCGCAGCGGGGCGGATGGCAACGGAAAACGGCATCAAGTGGCAAACCGGTCAATGTCGTGGCAGTGTCGATACAGGTTGTCCATCGGCCTGCGGTGAATGCGGAAAAGCTGGATGGACATCCATATATTAGCGCCAAGGCGCGATCCGGCGCGCCGCGCTCATACCCGCTGGCCGCCGTCGATGGCGATCTCCGCCCCGGTGATGTAGGACGACTTCTCGCTGCACAGGAACTCGATCAGGTCGG
>JANMYG010000796.1:0-4661 GCA_031381865.1 Betaproteobacteria bacterium
GGCAGCAAGGCCTTTCGCCGCCTGGTGCAGATGGTGTTCCAGGATCCTTATGGCTCGCTGCACCCGCGCCAGACGGTGGACCGGATCCTGGCCGAACCACTGGCCATCCACGGCATCGGAGACGCCGAGGCCCGGATCGAACGCGCGCTGGACGAAGTCGGGCTGGGTACCGGGTTTCGCTTCCGTTACCCGCACCAGTTGTCGGGCGGCCAGCGTCAGCGTATCGCGATCGCGCGCGCACTGATCCTGGAGCCGCAGATCATGCTGCTCGACGAGCCCACGTCCGCGCTCGACGCCTCGGTGCAGGCCGAGGTGCTCAACCTGCTCGAGGACCTGCGCCGCAGGCGCGGCCTGACCTTCATCATGGTCAGCCACGACCTGGCCGTGGTGACCCACATGTGCGAGCGGCTGATGGTGATGCAGCGCGGCCAGACGGTCGAGCTGCTGTCCTCCGCCGACCTGGCCGCGAGCCGGGTCAGCGACGAATACACCCGCAACCTGATGGTCGCGTCGACCGGTTTCAGGCGCGAAGTGGCATGATCAGGCACCGTGTGGCCTCCAGCCGCGTTGGTGCCGGGTTTCATCCGGCGCGCGCGTGTCCTGGGCCAGGCTGGTCCTGGGCCAGGCTGGTCCTGAGCCAGGCCCGTCCCGAGCTTGGCGAAGGACCGCAGGATCGAAGCCCCATGCAAGGAGAACCGCAATGATCAAGTGGGAATCCCACGCCTGCCTGCCCCTGCATCCGCAAGCCGACTTCGGCCCGATCGAACAGTTCCACGCCGCCGGCGTGAACTACGTGTCGATCAATATCGGCATGGACATGAACCCGGTCTCGCAGGTGTTGTCGGTGATCGCCGGTTTTCGCGCGACCATCGCCGCGCATCCCGAACGTTATGTGCTGGCCGACACGGTGCAGGACATCGAGGCCGCGGCTGCCAGCGGCAAGCTGGCGATCGGCTTCGACCTCGAGGGCGCCATGCCGCTGCTGGAACAACCCGAGATGGTGGCGTTGTACCGCGACCTGGGCGTGCGCCAGATGCACCTGGCCTACAACCGCAACAACACGGTGGCCGGTGGCTGCCACGACGAAGTGCAGGGCCTCACCGCGCTCGGCCACAGGATCGTGGCCGCCATCAACGCGGCCGGCGTGCTGATGGACTGTTCGCACACCGGGCGGCGCTGCAGCCTGGACATCATGGCGGCGTCGACCGCGCCGGTGATCTTCAGCCATTCCAATCCGCTGGCGCTGGTGGAGCACGGGCGCAACGTGACCGACGAGCAGATCCGCGCCTGCGCGGCCACCGGTGGCGTTGTGTGCGTGTCGGGGGTATCGATCTTCCTGGGCACCCGCACACCCGACGCCGACGACGTGGCCCGCCACGCCGCCTACGTGGCCAGCCTGGTCGGCGTGCAGCATGCCGGCATCGGCCTGGACATCAGCTTTCCGCAGCCCGAACTCGACGACGACCCGCCGGGCGACTACGACCCGAGCTACTGGTGGCCCAGGTCGGCCGGCTACGACCGCTCGATCGCGCGCTCGACCTACCCGCCGATCGCGAGCTGGAAGCTGCTGGGCGAGGCCTTGCAGCGCACCGGAATGACGGCCGACGAAGCGGCCCTGGTCATGGGCGGCAACATGCTGCGGGTGGCGCGGCAGGTGTGGGGCTGAACAGCCGACTTGTGCGCTGACAACCCCATGCTGCGGATCCCCGACATCCGACTCGCCGCGCCGCAGGATGCCCGCGGCATCGCCGAAATGTCGCGCGACTACATCGAACACGGACTGGCATGGAGCTGGACACCGAACCGGGTGCGGCGATCGATCCGGGACCCTGCAACCAATGTGGCGGTGATCGCGTCACAAGGCCGGGTGCTGGCCTTCGGGATCATGCAGTACGGCGACGACCACGCGCACCTGAGCCTGCTCGCCGTCGACCCCACGAAGCGCCACACGCACCTGGGCGCTTGGTTGCTGGCGTGGCTCGAACAGGCGGCGCGCGTGGCGGGCCTGCAAGCCATCCATGTGGAAGCACGGGCCGACAATGCCAGCGCCATCGCCTTCTACCGGCGCCAGGGCTTCACGCCCTCGGGCCGGATTCCCGACTACTATGCGCAGGCACTCGATGCGCTGCGGCTGGAAAAGAAGCTGCGCGCTACCACCGGCGCATGACGCGCCCTGCGCTGGTTGTGACGCGTCGTCGGCCCAGGAAATGCATTTCGTGTTTCGATATTTCCGGCGCGGATGCCCAGGTTCATGGAGATTGCCTGAACGGCAAGTCTGGACGATGGCAGGTTGTCGCGTGGAATGGGTTCTGAAGTTGTCTCTGGCTCCAGGGCCGCTATTGCAATGTGTAACTAGTAGCATTACACTGACATCCAGCGCATTACATATCGTGAATGATAAGAGCATTCAAGCACAAAGGGCTCGATCGGTTTTTCCGCAAGAGTGACCATCGAGGCATTCCGGCCCAGCACATGGCACGCATACAACGTATGCTGGACCGCCTCGACGCAAGTGCGACAGCGGCCGATATGGATTTGCCCGGGTACAGGTTTCATCCGCTTCGGGGCGAGCGAGTTGGTGAGTTTGCCGTGTCGGTGTCCGGCAACTGGCGCATCACATTTCGTTTCGAGGGCGAAGATGCGATTGCCGTGAATTTAGAGGACTACCACTGAGTAATGTTTATGAAGTCGCTACGAAACGCCAACCGCAGACCAACCCACCCGGGCGCGATCTTGCGCGAAGATGTTCTGCCCGGGCTCGACATCACGCAGGCAAGGTTGGCCGAACTACTGGGTGTGAGCCGGCTCACCGTGTCGCAGATCCTCAACGAGCATCGCGCATTGACTCCCGACATGGCGCTGCGCCTGGAGAAATTGCTGGGCAGTGGCGCTGAGAGCTGGCTGCGCATGCAGGAGGCCGTCGACTTGTGGGATGCCCGTCAGCAGCCGGAACGATTCGCAACTATCAAGCGTCTGCCACCGATGGCCGCCGCTTGAACTGACTCAATAAGCTCGCGTAAAACCACCGTCGTGAAGGATGTTTAGACCGGTCATGTGATCGGAGAACGACGACAACAATCCTTCAACCGCGGCGGCCACCTCTTCGGGTTTGCCATATTTCCTGAGGGGCACGTTTGACGTCTCCTCCGCCAGGCGATGCTCGAATGATGTACCGGCATTGGCGGCGCGCTTTTCGAGGGAAGCTGCATATCCTGGTGTCAGTGTGCCGCCCAGCGACAACGTGTTTACGTGAATCCCTCGCTCGCCCAAGGCGAACGCAAGCGTCTTGGCTTCGGCCAGCCACGCACAACGAATCACATTGCTCGAAGCATAGTTGCCCAGTACCTGCGCCGATGAGATGCCGGAGACGATGACGATCTTCGGTCTGAGTCCGATCGACGGGTCAGGCCGCATGGTCGCAATCACGGCCTTGAGCAGAGCCAGCGGCCCGACGAAACTGTTCTGCAATACTTCGCGCCATTTGTCGCTGCTAGGCAACGGATCACTAGTCGGCGGATCTTGCGGCGGCATGATTACGGCTCCGTCCAGAACCACGTTCCTCGCGGCGAGTTCATCGGCAAACTCGATGATCGAGTCATCGCGCGTCATGTCCACGGATATCCACGAATGCGTTTGCGGGTAGGCGTTTGACAATCGAGTGCAGAGCGACTGAAGCTTGCCCGCATCGCGCGCCGCGAGCAAAAGGGTATTCCCGGCTCTTGCCAACCTGTCGCAGACGGCCAAGCCGATGCCTCCGGTGGCACCGGTCACAAGAATGGTGCTGTTGGTTCTGGCCATGGCCCGTGCTCCGATCAAAGCTGGATGCTATCGCAAGAGACAGCGCAACGGCGGCATTGGAACAACAATCCCCGATACCTGCTCCAGGTCGAACGCGGGTACTGCATTTCAAGAAGTCGTGACCGTAGAGCCGACCGGGACACCCACCATCCAATGACCGCTGTGCAGAAGGCAGATCAAAAAGTCGTGTGACTGGGTTCAGTCTGTTGGAGTCAGTCAAATTTCCCGGAAGCTGACCATCAATGCGAAAGTCCGACTCGCCGTGCCGCAGGATGCGCGCGGCATCGCCGAGATATCGCGCGACTACATCGAACACGGACTGGCGTGGAGCTGGACACCGAACCGGGTGCGACGAGCCATCCGGGACCCGGCAACCAATGTGACGGTGATCGCGCCGCAGGGCCGCGTGCTGGCGTTCGGGATCATGCAGTACGGCGACGACCACGCGCACCTGAGCCTGCTCGCCGTCGACCCCACGAAGCGCCACACGCACCTGGGCGCGTGGTTGCTGGCTTGGCTCGAACAGGCCGCGCGCGTGGCGGGCGCGCAGGCCATCCATGTGGAAGCGCGGTCCGACAATGCCAGCGCCATCGCCTTCTACCAGCGCCAGGGCTTCACGCCCTCGGGCCGGATTCCCGACTACTATGCGCACGCGCTCGATGCGCTGCGGCTCGAAAAGAAGCTGCGCGACGACGCCGGCACGTGACGCGCCACCGCCGGCACAATGGCGCGCGGCGCGCCGCTGGCAGCGCGCTGTCGGCCCAGGCAATGCAGGTCACGTGCCGATGCTTCCGGCATCGATGCCGGGGCGCACTGGGTAACGATCGGGCGTCGACCGCGCCGGACGCAGTGCGGCGGACTCA
>JANMYG010000761.1:0-15421 GCA_031381865.1 Betaproteobacteria bacterium
CTGGTGATCACGCCCGGCGGCGCGGGCACGCGGGGCCTGATCGACGCGGCCGTGCTGCAGGCATTGGGGCCCAGGGGTTACCTGATCAACGTCGCGCGCGGGTCGGTCGTCGACCAGCCCGCGCTGGTGCATGCCGTGACGACCGGTGCCATCGCCGGCGCGGCCCTCGACGTGTTCGAGGACGAGCCGCAGGTGCCCACCGAGTTGCGCGCGCACCCGAACGTGGTGTTGACACCGCACATGGCCAGTGGCACCTGGGAAACGCGCCAAGCCATGGCCGACCTTGCATTGGGCAATCTGCTGGCCCATTTTTCCGGCCGGCCGTTGCTCACGCCGGTTGCGCCATGATCAAGAACGTGCACGGCAACACGGTCGACTACCTCGGTGGCGCGATCGTGGCCGGCCGCTACGGTGCCGGTGGCGCGTTGCCGCCCGAACCGCTGCTGTGCGAGGAACTCGGGGTCAGCCGCACCGTGGTGCGCGAGTCGGTCAAGTCCCTGGTGGCCAAGGGCCTGATCCAGACCGGCCCCAAGGTCGGCACCCGGGTGTTGCCGAGCGAGCAGTGGAACTGGTTCGACCCGGATGTGATCGGCTGGCAGGCCAAGGCGGGGTTCACGCCCGAATTTGTGCGCGATCTGCAGGACTTGCGCCTGATCGTCGAGCCCGCCGCCATCCGCCTGGCCGCGCAACGTGCCACGCAGGACGATATCGATGCCATCGAGGATGCCTTTGCGGGCATGAAACACGCGGTCGAGGCGGGCGGCGATTACGTCACCCACGACCTGCGTTTTCACCAGGGCCTGCTGCGCGCCAGCCGCAACCGCATGCTGGTGCAGATGAGCAAGGCGCTGGGGGCGCTGCTGCGCACCAGCTTCGAGATCTCGACCATCAAGAAGGACGGCCCGCGCGGCTCGCTGCCGATGCACCGTGCGGCGCTCGACGCGGTGATTGCGCACCAGCCGGACCAGGCCGAGACGGCGATCCGGGTGCTGATCGACAGCGCGAAGGTGGACATCGAGGAAGTGCTGGCCTCGCGCAGGCGCCTGCCGCGCCTGAACCATCCGGCGTCCCGGATCAAGGCCGCCTGAGTCCGGGCAAGACAACGGGAGACAAGCGCGTGCAGCAGGCCATCCATTATTTTTTCAAGTCGCTCGAGGTGCTGGTGGTGGCCTGCATGGTCGCCATGGTGTTCATGGTCTTCGGCAACGTGGTGCTGCGCTACGCCTTCAACTCCGGCATCACGGTCTCGGATGAATTGTCGCGTTACTGCTTCATCTGGCTGACCTACATCGGCGCCATGGTGGCGATGCGCGAGGGCGGGCACCTCGGGGTCGACACGCTGGTCAAGCACCTGCCGGTGGCGGGCAAGAAGGCCTGCCTGTTCATCAGCGAGTGCCTGATGCTGTTCTGCAACGCGCTGTTCCTGCTCGGCACCTGGAAGATGCACGACCTGCAGGTGAGCAACGTGTCGCCCGTGGTCGGCATTTCGATGATCTGGGTGTACGGCATCGGCTACGTCGTCAGCGTGGTCATGGGCACGATCAACCTCAACGTGTTGTACCGCCTGTCGACCGGGCAGTTGCGCGATGACGAACTGGTGCAGGTGGTCGAGGCCGAAGGGCTGGCCGACGTCGAGAAGCAGTTGCGTGAGGTCAAGGCATGACCGTGAGTGTCTTCATCCTGAGCCTGCTGGCGGCGATGGCGATCGGCATGCCTATCGCCTACGCGCTGCTGGTCTGCGGCGTCACCCTGATGGCCTTCCTGGCCGCCACCAGCGGCCTGGTGGCTTTCGACAGCCAGATCCTGGCCCAGCGTTTCGTCGACGGCGCCGACAACTTCCCGCTGCTGGCGGTGCCTTTCTTCCTGCTGGCGGGCGAGTTCATGAATGCCGGGGGCTTGAGCCGGCGCATCGTCAATCTGGCCATGGCATGGGTCGGGCACTTCCGCGGCGGCCTGGGTTATGTGACGGTCATCGCGGCCGTCATCATGGCGTCGCTGTCGGGCTCGGCGGTGGCCGACACCGCCGCGCTCGCGGCGCTGCTGATCCCAATGATGCGTGCCGCCGGCTACGACGTGGGCCGCGCGTCGGGCCTGATCGCCTCGGGCGGCATCATCGCGCCGGTGATCCCGCCCTCGATCGGGTTGATCATCTTCGGCGTCGCCGGCAACGTGTCGATCACCAAGCTGTTCCTGGCCGGCATCGTGCCGGGCCTGTTGATGGGTGCGGCGATCGGCCTCACCTGGTGGTGGGTTGCCAAGAAGGAGAACGTGCGCCCGGCGCCCAGGCTGGCGATGCCCGAGCGACTGCGCATCAGCGCCGAAGGGGGCTTTGCGCTGGCGCTGCCGATTGTGATCATCGGCGGCATGAAATTCGGGGTCTTCACGCCCACCGAGGCCGCGGTCGTGGCGGCGGTCTACAGCTTTTGCGTCGGCATGTTCATCTACCGCGAGCTCAAATGGTCGGCGTTGTACGGGCTCCTGTTGGCAGCCGGAAAGACCACCGCGGTGGTGATGTTCCTGGTCGCGGCGGCGATGGTCAGCGCCTGGCTGATCACGGTCGCCAACATCCCGACCGAAGTCGCCGCCATGATGTCGCCCTTCATGCACAACAAGATGCTGCTGATGTTCGTCATGATGGTGCTGATCGTCGTCGTCGGTACCGCGCTGGACTTCACGCCCACGGTGCTGATCCTGACGCCGGTGCTGATGCCGGTGGTGCTCAAGGCCGGCATCGACCCGGTCTATTTCGGCATCCTGTTCATCATGAACAACGCCATCGGGCTGATCACACCGCCGGTCGGCACGGTTCTCAACGTCGTCTGCGGCGTGGCCAGGATCAGCATGGACGACGCGTTCAAGGGCGTGTTTCCGTTCCTGTGCGCGCAACTGGCCGTATTGTTCCTGCTGGTGCTTTTTCCTGCCATCGTCACCGTGCCACTGCAATGGTGGATGCGATGACAATCCCCTGTTCCAACCCCTGTCGCTAACCCAAAAAGGAGACAACCATGTTCAAACGCAGAACCCTCGCCGCCGCCCTCGTTGCGGCCAGCGTGCTGGTGGCCACTTCGGCCTTCGCGCAATTCGCCGATCGCACCATCAAGTTCACCAACGGCGTGAACGAGGACCATCCGGTCGGTGTGGGGGTCAAGAAGATGCAGGAGGTGCTCGCCGCGAAGACCGGCGGCAAGATGAAGATCAACGCCTTCTGGGGTGGCGCGGCCGGCGGCGACCTGCCCGCCACGCAGGCGCTGCGCGCCGGCACGCAGGAGATGGTGTGCACCTCGAGTTCGCCGCTGGTGGGCATCGTGAAGGAACTGGGCGCCTTCGACCTGCCGTTCCTGTTTGCCAACGAGAAAGAAGCCGACGCGGTGCTCGACGGCCCGGCCGGCGCCTACTTCAACCGCAAGCTGGAAGAAGCCGGCCTGGTCAATCTGGCCTATTGGGAGAACGGCTTTCGCAACCTGACCAACAGCAAGCGCCCGGTGACCAAGGCGGAGGAGTTCGACGGCATCAAGGTGCGCGTGATGCAGAACAACATCTTCCTCGACACCTTCAAGACGCTGGGCACCAACGCGGTTCCGATGGCATTTGGGGAAGTCTTCACGGCACTCGAGACCAAGACCATCGACGGCCAGGAAAACCCGTTCGTGACCATCGAAACTTCCAAACTCAATGAGGTACAGAAGTACCTCAGCGTCACGCGCCACGCGTACACGCCGTTCCTGGTGCTGTACAGCAAGAAGCTCTGGGATCAGCTCAACCCGCAGGAGCAGGCGGTGCTGCGCGAAGCGGCCATGGAGGGCCAGAAGGTGCAGCGCGCCGCCAACCGCAGCCTGAACGAAAAATCGCTGGGCAGCCTCAAGGCCAAGGGCATGGTGGTCAACGAGGTCACGCCGGCCGAGCAGGTGCGCATGTTCGAGAAAGTCAAGCCGGTGTACGACCGCAATGTTCCGACCATCGGTGCGGAAGCCGTCATGACCGTGCTCGACGCGTTGAAGAAGGCGCGCGGCGGTTGACAGCCGCATCGTCATGGACACAGGCCGCCGCGGGCCACCGTGGCGGCCGGTCTTTCGGAGCTTGAATTGAAGATCACGGAAGTCGAAACCTTGCGCCTGGGGGAGTTCCCCAACATCATCTGGGTCCGCATCCGGACCGATACCGGGCTGGTCGGGCTGGGCGAGACATTCATGGGCGCGCAGGCGGTCGAAGCCTATATCCACGAGTGGGCCGGGCCCAAGTTGCTGGGCAAGGACCCGCTGGCGATAGAAGCGCGCAACCGCGACATCACCGGTTACCTCGGCTGGCGCGGTTCGGGTGTGGAGACCCGCGGCAACTCGGCGGTCGACATCGCGTTGTGGGACATCTTTGGCAAGGCCGCCAACATGCCGCTGCACACCGCCCTGGGCGGCAAGAGCCGCGACGCGATCCGCGTCTACAACACCTGCGCCGGTTACCGGTATGTGCGCAGCACGGTCAACCAGAACACGGCCAACTGGGGTCTGGGCAACCACCAGGGTCCGTACGAAGACCTGGAAGGTTTCCTGCACCGCGCCGACGAGGTGGCCGAGTCCCTGCTCGGCGAGGGCATCACGGCGATGAAGATCTGGCCCTTCGATCCCGCGGCCGAGAAGAGCGACGGCCAGTACATCAGCAACCAGGACCTCGATCTGGCGCTGGAGCCGTTTCGCAGGATCCGCGCGGCGGTGGGCGACAAGATGGACATCATGGTGGAGTTTCACAGCCTGTGGCGCCTGCCGATGGCGCGCAAGATCGCGCGCGCCCTGCAACCCTTCAATACTTTCTGGCACGAGGACGCGATCCGCATGGATTCGCTCGACCTGCTGCGGCAGTACGCCCCGGACTGCCAGGCACTGATCTGCGCCAGCGAGACACTGAGCTACAAGTGGGGCTTCAAGGACTACCTGCAGACCGGCGTGGCGGGCGTGGTGATGCTCGACCTGAGCTGGTGTGGTGGCCTGAGCGAGGCGCGCAAGATCGCCGCCATGGCCGATGCATGGCAGTTGCCGGTGGCGCCGCACGACTGCACCGGCCCGGTGGTGTGGGCGGCTTCCAGCCATCTTTCGCTGCACGCGCCCAACGCCCTGGTGCAGGAGAGCGTGCGGGCCTTCTACAGCGGCTGGTACAAGGAACTGGTGACCGAGTTGCCGGTGGTGGCCAACGGCATGCTGAGCCTGAACGACAAGCCGGGGCTGGGCCTGGAACTGCTGCCCGACCTGCACCGGCGCGCCGACGCCACGCTGCGGTTGTCGGCAGCGCACTGAAACGACGCGCCGTGGATACGGTCAGCGTCGGGTTGGTCTTTCCCAAATCGATGACAAGCAAACGCCCGTCCGTGAGCAAATGCCCGTCCATGGGCAAACGCCCGTCCGTGAGCAAATGCCCGTCCGTGCGCGAATGCCCGTCCGTGCGCGAATGCCCGTCCGTCGGCAAATGTCCGTCCGTGAGCAAACGCCCGATCGTTGGCAAATGCCCGTCCGTCGGCAAATGCCCGTCCGTGGGCAAATGCCCGTCCGTGGGCAAATGCCCGTTCGCCCTGAGCCTGTCGAAGGGCTCGCGTGGGCTTCGACGCTGCGGCAGGCTCAGGCAGGCCAGCCTCAACCCGAGTGCTGGTTCGAATACCGAAAACCTCAATGATGGGAGTCTGGCATGGCCTTTTTCACCAAGACGGTCCTCTACACCGACAGCGATGGCCGGGCGAAGTTTCGCGCGGAGCAGCTGGCGCTGACCGAGGGCAGCCCGCAATCCAGTCTGTCACCGCTGCAGGCCAGCGGGGGTTACCAGCTGCGGCACAGCCCGGTCGGCTTTCGCAGCCAGTTCCATTGCACCGGCAGTCCGCAGTGGGTGTTCATTCTGGGTGGCCAGATGGAGATCGGGTTGCAGGGCGGCGTCTCGCGCATTTTCGGTCCGGGGCAACACTTCTATTCGGCCGACCTGTTGCCCGAAGGGGCCACCTTCGATCCCGCCGTGCACGGCCACTGGAGCCGCCAGGTCGGCCCGGACCCCCTGGTGACCCTGTTCGTGCGCGGCTGACTCCCGGGCAAAACGCCTCAACCAGGCTGCATCTGACCCGACAGGAGAATCCGGGAGCCGGGGCGGTCTTTCTGTACCGCGCCGACCAGCGCGGTCGCCACGTCGCGCGCCCGGATCGCCTGGTAGTTGGCTGGAATGAAGCGCTTGAACGCCCCCATGAGCGCGAGCCCGATGCGTTCGCCCGTCCGCGCGGGCTGCGCCAGCGCGGCGCGGTCACCGGCCAGCATCGAAGGGCGCGCAATCACGAGCGTCCTGAAACCGAGGCCCTGCAGCGCCTGTTCCACTTCGCCCTTGACGCGGTTGTAAAAGATCTTTGCATTTGTATCCGCGCCCATCGCGCTGACGACACCCAGCCGGGTCGCGCCGGCCTTGCGCGCCGCATTCGCGACGGCCAATACTGCGTCGAGGTCGACAGCGCGAAATGCCTGCTCGCTGCCGGCGACCTTGATCGTCGTTCCGAGCGCGATAAAGACGTCGTCGACCGGCGGCAAGGCCGGCAGGCGCGCGAAATCGACCTGGTGGCTGATCAGTTTCGGGTGCTGTTCGGCCAGCGGCCGGCGGCCCAGCACATGCACCGCTGCATAACGTCTATCGGTTAAAAGAGCCGCGAGAACCGCCCGGCCCACGAGACCCGTTGCCCCCGCCACCAAAGCCACCCGTCCCGCCGCCGGAGCGACCGCCGCCACCACCATAGGAGCCTCCTCCGCCGCGGTTTCCACCGCCAAAACCACCGCCACCGCGGCGCGCGCCACTGCGCTCGGCCATCATGTCCACGCTGGTGCGCATCGGGTCGGGTTCGCGTGGCGCCGTGGTGCGCGGCGCCACGTTGCCACCGCCGCGCATCGGGTCCGGCTGCGCCGGCCCCGCATGGCGTGGCTGTACACCATCGCGTCCCTGGCCGTTGCGCCCGCCCTGGCTGCTGTTGCCAGGCGCGAAATTGCCGCCGCCCTGGGTGCCGCGGCCGCCCTGGCTGCTGCCGCGCCCACCGGAGCGCGCCCCCCCGCCTGCACGCGCGCCGCCTGCGGCGCCGGCGCCGCGACCGCCACCACCGCTGTTGCCGCCGCGGTTGTCGCGCACCCGTTCCATCATTTCGGTGCGGGCCGCCCGGCCCGCGGCCATCATCACGTCGCGGCTGGGCGCTTTGCCGGCCCCGCCCCAGATGGTCTGGCGGCCCATGGCGATGGGCTCGGCGCGCTCGTCCGGCTCGGCACCAAAACCTTCCACCAGCTGGACTTCGATGTTCTGTTTGGTGTAGCGCTCGATGTCCTGCATGAAACCTTCTTCGTCCAGGCACACCAGGCTGACAGCTGCGCCATCCGCCCCGGCGCGCCCGGTGCGCCCGATGCGGTGCACATAGTCCTCGCTCACATTCGGTATGTCGAAGTTGACCACGTGTGGCAGGTCGTCGATGTCGATGCCGCGCGCGGCGATGTCGGTGGCGACCAGCGCGCGGATCTCACCGCTCTTGAAACCGCTGAGCGCCTGGGTACGCGCAGCCTGGCTCTTGTTGCCATGCAGCGCCATGGCGTGGATGCCGCTCTTGGTCAGGAACTCGGCCACGTTGTTGGCGCCGAACTTGGTGCGCGTGAAAACCAGCACCTGACTCCAGTTGTGCTGCTGGATGATGTGGGCCAGCAAGGCCTTCTTCTTGCCGCGACCCACCGGGTGGATGGTCTGGGTGATGCGTTGCACCGTGGTGTTGCGCGGTGTCACCTGCACGCTCTGCGGGTTCTTCAGCAGGGTTGCCGCGAGGTCGCGGATCTCGTCGCTGAAGGTGGCCGAAAAAAGCAGGCTCTGTTTGTCCCTGGGAACCACCGCCAGGACCTTCTTGACGTCGTGGATGAAGCCCATGTCGAGCATGCGGTCGGCTTCATCGAGCACCAGCATCTGGACCTGGCCCAGGTCCAGCACCCCCTGTCCCAGCAGGTCGAGCAGCCGCCCCGGCGTGGCCACGAGGATGTCGACGCCCTTTTTCACGCGGCTGATCTGCGGGTTCATGCCCACTCCGCCAAATATGACGGTCGAGGACAGTTGCAGGAACTTGCCGTAGGTCTGGACCGACTCCTCGACCTGCGCCGCCAGCTCGCGCGTGGGCGTCAGGACCAGGGCGCGGATGCCGGTGCCGCCGAATTTGTTCTGTGCGCTGCGGCTCATGCTCAGTTTGTGCAGCATCGGCAACACGAAGGCAGCGGTCTTTCCGGTGCCGGTTTGTGCGCCACCGAGCAGATCGTGCCCGTCGAGTACGACCGGAATGGCTTGCGCCTGGATCGCGGTAGGGGTTTCGTAACCTTGCTCGCGCACGGCCTTGACAATGGCCGGGGCCAGTTTCAGATCTTCAAAGTTCATAGTGAGGCGCCCGTCCTGGGCGCTTGGCATGTCGGCCCGTCCCGGTGTTGTTACACCGGGCCAGTCAAAAGCAGACAGAATAAAAAAACGGGACGTGCGCGCGTGGCTTGGGTCCCCAGCATTTGCTGTTATTGTGGGCAGCTGGAGGCCCGCAATTGCTCCCATTGTCGCATGGAGCCAGTGATTCACCGGATTTTGGTTGCCATGTCTGCACCGGCTGCGGCCGCGCAACGCGCCCTCGGGTGGCCCCGGGGCACGAGTTGGGGGAAAATGCAGGGCGGCGGCAATGCCGCCGGATCAGGCAAAGGGCCCACCGGGCGAGCCAGGCAGCGACATGAAGGCAACGAGCGATTGATGAAGAAATACCGTCTGCGTCGAATCGGGGTGGCGAGCAACGAGATTGCGCCGGCGCCGTCCTTGTCGGATTGCATCGAGCTGGTGCTGGGACAGGTGGATGCCTTGGGTGGCGACGTGATCGACGCGCTCAAGGTGGCGCTCGGCCCGCCGGGCGGGGAGCCATCCACGGACGACGCGGATCCCGACATCAAGCAGGCGGTCACGGTGCTGGTGGCCGAATCGCCGGCCGTTCACGCCACCTTCGACGCCGAATTGCGCCGCCTGGTCTACCAGAGCGGGTCCTACGACTTCGCGTTGTCCCCACTGGGACGGGTCGAGGACATCCATGTGTTCGACATCCGTGAACTCGAGACGCATATTGAAATGGCGCTGGCCCGACAGGAGGTCATGCGCGCCGTGGAAGACGTGTTGCCCCAGTTCGATGGGCTCATCAGTTCCTTGATGGGATGGACGTCGGTGCAGTCCGGCCTCAATCCCTTGAAGCCCGACGCGTTTGTGCGCGCGTTGAACGAAACGCTGAACGCGTGGGTGCCCGACGAGCAGGTACGCATGAGCTTGTTGCGTCCCGCCGCGATTGCGCTGGGGACCGGCCTGCAGCAGCTCTACCGCGAGGCCTGCGACTGGCTGCGCTCGCGTGGCGTCGAGCCGGTGGAACCACCCACCAGCAAACCGCTGGATGGGGCTTCCGCGCGCTCCAAGCAAGTCATGAGCGAGGTCGATCGCACGATGCAGACCTTCGAAAAACTGCGCCGGCTGCTGGCCGGTGAGTCGCTGTATGGTGGTGGTGGCGCGTTGCGGGACTTCACCCATACCGTACCGGCCTCGATGGTGGCGTTGCAGGACCTCCGGCTGGTCGAGCCGATGATGCGCCGGCTGATCGAACGCTCGACGAGCCCGCCGGGGCCGCCCCCGCCGACCACGGGAGCCGGCGGCTTGCCGGGCGTTCCGGGCGTGCGTTCCCAGGCCGAGAACCAGCAGATCGGGCGCCAGCTCGGTGACGAGGTGGTGCGCATGATGCTCGACCAGCTGGTGCTCGACGAGCGGCTGGCGGTGCCGGTGCGGATGCAGTTGCGCGCGCTCGAACCGGTGCTGATGCACATGGCGACCTCCGATCCGCGGTTTTTCATCGACCGCGCCCATCCGGCGCGCCAGTTGCTGGACCGGGTGGCCCAACGCGGCCTGGCGTATGGACGCGAAGACGAAGCGGGCATCCACGGCTTCGTCGCCTGTGTCGCCTACGCGGTCAACGCGTTGTCCCAGGGCCCCGGAGACGCCGCCGCCTGCGCCAATGTGCTGGAAGCCCTTGAGCAGGACTGGAGCGCGTTCGACGATATGCGCCGGCGCCAGCGCGACGACGCGTTCCACGCACGCCAGCACACGGAACAGCGCATGTTGCTGGCACAGCGCTTTTCGGGGGCGATGATGGAGCGCTTCAGGAACAGTGCGGTGCCGGAGCTGGTGGCCGGTTTTCTGCGCGGCCCCTGGTCGCAGGTTCTGGCCGAAAGCCAGTTGCGCCATGCGTCCGAACCAGCACAGGCGCGCGAAAACCCCGACCCGCGTGGTTACCTGGCGCTGGTCGACGACCTGGTCTGGAGTGTGCAGCTGCCGTTGATCCGCCTCGATTACCCGCGTCTGGTGCGGTTGATCCCGCGCCTGTTGAGTCGCCTCAACGAAGGCCTGGTGCTGATTCGCTACCCGCAGGAACCGATCTCCATTTTTCTCGATGAACTCAGTGCCTTGCACGAGCGGGTCATAGAAGAGCACCGCGTGGCGGTGGCGGCAGCACGCGCGGCGCAGGCCGCCTCCGACGTGCCGGATGTCGAGCCGGCGGCCGATGTCTTGCCCGAAAGCAGCCTTGGCGATGCGCCCGGCGCGGCGCCGCCGGAGCCGGTCGCGCCGCCCGTCGACGCCGCGCTGAATGCGGCGGGCATGGCATCGGTCACCAACCTCGTGCCTGGCGCGTGGGTGGAGTTGCTGCTGGCCGGCGAATGGGTGCCGGCCCAACTGACCTGGATCGGGCACAACAGCAATTTGTTCATGTTCGTGTCTGGTGCCGGGCTGGCGCATGCGATGACGCGGCGCACCATGGACCGCCTGGAGACCCAGGGCCGGATCCGGGTGGTTGCCGCCGCCCCGGCGATCGAACTCGACCTGGACCTCGACCTGGACCAGGGTCGCGGGAATGGCGGCGCCGCCGCCCTGGTGCCGGTGCCGCCGGACACGCCGGCCTGACACGCGCCTTGCCGGCCCGGTATACCGGCCCGGCCCTGCGGCGCGCGCCGCCCGACAGCCGATAATGCGGGATTCGTTCCGCAACAACATTCAATGGCAAAGGTAATGCAGTAAACCATGGCGCAATACGTATTCACGATGAACCGCGTCGGCAAGATAGTGCCGCCAAAGCGCCATATCCTCAAGGACATCTCGCTCAGTTTCTTCCCCGGCGCCAAGATCGGCGTGCTCGGCACCAACGGTTCGGGCAAATCCACCTTGCTCAAGATCATGGCCGGCGTGGACAAGGAGTACGAGGGCGAAGCGATCCCGATGGCCAATCTGAACATCGGTTATCTGCCCCAGGAACCCCATCTCGATGCGACCCAGACCGTGCGCGAGAGCGTCGAGGCCGGCATGGGTGCCCTGTTCACCGCCAAGGCGCGGCTCGAAGAGATCTACGCCGCCTACGGGGAGCCCGACGCCGACTTCGACCAGCTGGCGACCGAACAGGCCGAGATGGAAGCCATCATCGGCAGCGCCGGCACCGATTCCGAGCACCAGCTCGAGATCGCGGCCGACGCGCTGCGCCTGCCACCGTGGGACGCGTTGGTCGAGGTCCTCTCCGGTGGCGAAAAACGCCGTGTGGCGTTGTGCCGCCTGTTGCTGTCCAAGCCCGACATGTTGCTGCTCGACGAGCCGACCAACCACCTGGACGCGGAGTCGGTCGACTGGCTCGAGCAGTTCCTGCAGCGCTACCCGGGCACGGTGGTGGCGATCACGCACGACCGCTACTTCCTGGACAACGCCGCCGAGTGGATTCTCGAGCTCGACCGCGGCGCCGGCATGCCCTACAAGGGCAACTACAGCTCCTGGCTCGAGCAGAAGCAGGAACGCCTGGTGCAGGAGCAAAAGGGCGAGGAGTCGCGTGCCAAGGCGCTCAAGAAGGAGCTCGAATGGTCGCGCCAGAACCCGAAGGCGCGCCAGGCCAAGAGCAAGGCGCGGCTGGCGCGCTTCGAGGAATTGTCGGACTTCGAGTACCAGAAACGCAACGAGACCAACGAGATCTTCATCCCGGTGGCCGACCGGCTGGGCAACGAGGTGATCGAGTTCGTCAACGACAGCAAGTCGTTCGGCGACCGCCTGCTGATCGACAACCTGAGCTTCAAGGTCCCGGCCGGCGCCATCGTGGGCATCATCGGTCCCAACGGCGCCGGCAAGTCGACCTTGTTTCGCATGATTGCCGGCAAGCAGAAGCCCGACAGCGGCGAAGTCAAGATCGGCTCGACCGTCAAGATGGCCTTCGTGGACCAGAACCGCGACGACCTGTCGAATGAAAAGACGGTCTGGGAGGACGTGTCGGGCGGGCTCGACATCCTCAACGTCGGCAAGTTCCAGATGGCCAGCCGGGCCTATTGCGGGCGTTTCAATTTCAACGGCGCGGACCAGCAAAAACGTGTCGGCAGCCTGTCTGGCGGTGAGCGCGGTCGCCTGCATCTGGCCAAGACCCTGATTGCCGGTGGCAACGTGCTGATGCTGGATGAACCGTCGAACGACCTCGACGTGGAAACGCTGCGCGCGCTCGAGGATGCATTGCTCGAGTTCGCCGGCTCGATCATGGTGATCAGCCATGACCGCTGGTTCCTGGACCGGATCGCCACCCATATCCTGGCCTGCGAAGGCGACAGCCAGTGGACCTTCTACAACGGCAACTACCAGGAATACGAAGCCGACAAGAGGCGCCGGCTCGGTGAAGAAGGCGCCAAGCCCAAACGCATGCGGTTCAAGGCCCTCAAGTAGTCGGCGACAACGCGAAGCATTCCCGTGATGCGCTTTCAGACCCATCGGCGACCGACTTTGCGGGCGCCGGCGCGCCGACTGGTTCAGGGTTGAACCAGGACACCGGAGCACGACTGACATGAAAGTGACAGAACCCGAAGTCTCCCAGCAATACACCGCCCTGTACCAGGCCACGGTACAACATGCGGTCGGCGGCGCCGCGGCCTTGATGGCGCGGTTGGTGGCCCACACCCGCGCCGTCCTGCGCGGGCTCGAGGACCAGGCCACCGACCGGCGCGAGCGCGACCGCCTGATGGATTCGCGCCGGCAGCTGAACCAGTTCGAGCCGGCGCTGTGCGCGCGTTTCTCTGAGGACCTGCTGGCCGCGTTTGCGCGCGTGTCGTCGACCGAGCGGGCCTTGCCGGCGGCTTCGCCCGATCTGCATTTCAACCAGCTGGCGGATATGGACGAATCCCAGCTCCGGCAAAACGTGGAGGCGGCGCGCGTGCAACACGCATCGAACGCCGAACTGTCCGAACTCAACCGCTTGATCTGCGCGATGCTGGGCCAACCGGTGCTGCAGCTCGAGCGTTATCCGTTGCGACCGGCCGTGTACGTCGACGCCGTCACCGCGGCGTTGACCCATTTGCCTGCGCCGCCGATGGCGCGCCTGGGCTGGATCAAGATCATGACGGGCGCGCTGGGACAGGAACTCGACGTCCATTACCGCGACCTGTGCGCGCGCTTGCGCCCGCGCGGCGTCGGTTCGGCAGCTCAGTCCGTGGTCGGGCGCGCGCCGGGACAGGGTCCGGGCGAGGCCGATGCGGCCCACCCTGCCAACGACCGGCGGCGCGCGGTGCTGACGCTGGAAAAACTCAGGCGCCTGCTGGCCGACGAGCCACTCGACCCGAGCGGGCCCGCGGTGCAGCGGTACGAGCGCGCGCCAGCGCCGGCGCCAGGCGACAGTGCCCTGGACGCCCTGGAGGCGGTGCCCACCGGCTTTCGTCCAACGGTTCCGGCCGCTTTTGACGCCGCGCTGGAAATGAAGCAGGTCGACCAGGTGGTGCGACGGCTCGAACAACGTGCGGGCGCGGCGCCCACCGAGGCCGATCCGGCACAGGCGCTGCGCAGCAGCCTGCGTCGCGCCGCGCACGGCCTGGAGCAGACACTCGGCCTGGAAGTGGTGGCCATGATGGTGGACAACATCACCCACGATCCGCGCCTGCTCGGGCCGGTCCAGCGCATCGTGGCCGAACTCGAACCGGCGCTGCTCCAGCTGGCCCTCGTGGATCCGCGTTTCTTCAGCCACAAGCAGCATCCGGCGCGGCGCCTGCTGCATGAAATCACCCACCGCAGCATTGCCTTCGAGTCGGTCGCATCACGCGGCTTCAGCGGGTTCATGGAGCCATTGCGCGAGGCCATGGCGCCGCTGGCGGCCGGCGTCATCGACACCGCCGAGCCGTTCGACAAGGCGCTGGGCCAGCTGGTCGGTTCCTGGGACGACCCGGCCGGGCGCGACAAGCGCCAGCTCGCCAAGGCCGTGCGGGCGCTGCAAAAGGCCGAGCAGCGCCGGGCGCTGGCGGCGACCATCGTCCAGGAAGTCATGGCCCGGCCCGACGTGGCGGCCGTGCCCGATGCGGTGGTCGACTTCCTTTGCGGCCCGTGGGCCCAGGTCATGGCCCACGCGCGCATCGTGGACAAAAGCGGCGCCGACGATCCCGGTGGTTACGGTCGCACGATCGACGACCTGATGTGGAGCGCCCAGCCCGAACTGAGCGGCAAGGACGTGTCCGCGTTGACGCGGCTGGTGCCCCAGCTGTTGGGCCGGCTGCGCGCGGGCCTGGCAACCATCGGTTACCCGCCGCTGAAGACCAGCGCCTTTTTCGAGGTCCTGATGAACCTGCACCAGCGCGGCTTCAAGCCCGACCCGGGTGCTGCGCCGCCACCGGCCGGGGACCAGCCGCGTCCCGCCGCGAGCACGGCCGCCCGCCTGGGCGGGCAGGACGCGTTATGGGTTGCCCCGCTCGAGGCACAGGCCTCCGGCTTCATCGATCTGACGACCGAACAGCAGCCGCTGGCGCCGCCAGCCCCCGCCGATGCATTGCAGGTGGGCATCTGGGTTGCATTGATGGCCGAAGGCGGCTGGACCCGCACGCGGCTCGCGTGGACCAGCCCCAACGCGACGCTGCTGCTGTTCAGCGATGCGCTGGGTTATCTGCAGTCACTGACGCGCGCCGCCTACGAGCAGCTGTTCGCGGCTGGCCGGTTGCGCATCATTTCGGCCGATCCGGTGGAAGACGCGCTCGACGCGGTGGCCCAGACCGCCATGCGCAACAGCGTCGATATCCGTTTCTGAGCCGGCCCGGGCCGGGCGCAGGCATCTTCCTGGCTCAGCGCGGCGGCGCGCCTGACAGCTTCTGGCGCACCAGCTGGATGTGGTTGCGCAATGCATACAGCTCGTCGGCATGCGACAGCGGCACCACCACTTTGCCGGCCCGCGTGTCGAGCAAGTCGAGTTCGTCCACCATCGCCTGCGCCGTGGCCGGGTCACTGGCGTGGCGGCTCTCGATGTCGCGCAACTGTGCGTACCAGCGAAATACCCGCGAACGGATCCTGAACTCGTACAGCGGCGGCACGATGCGCGACAACGGCAGCAGCAGCGCGATGATGATGCCCA
>JANMYG010000793.1:0-6978 GCA_031381865.1 Betaproteobacteria bacterium
TCAGGGTTGGGGCCGACGTCGGTGGCGCCCTGCACGTTGTCATGGCCGCGGAAGATGTTGGCGCCGCCACCGGACTTGCCGATGTTGCCCAGCGCCAGTTGCAGGATGCACGACGCGCGCACGATCGCATTGCCGGTGGTGTGCTGGGTTTGCCCCATGCACCACACGATGGTTCCGGGCCGGCTCTCGTTGAGCATGCTGGCGACCTTCTGCACCTGCGCTTCCTTGACGCCGCAGGCCTCTTCCACCTTGTCGGGCGTCCATTTGGCCAGCACCTCATCGCGCACCTTGTCCATGCCGTAGACCCGGTCGTTGATGTAATGCTTGTCTTACCAGCCGTTGTTGTAGATTTGGAACAGGATGCCGAAAAGGAACGGGATGTCGGAGCCCGAGCGGATGCGCACGTATTCGTCGGCCTTGGCCGCCGTGCGCGTGAAGCGCGGGTCGACCACGATCATCTTGCAACCGGTCTCCTTGGCGTGCAGCATGTGCAGCATGCTGACCGGGTGCGCCTCGGCCGCATTGGAGCCGATGTACATCGCGACCTTGCTGTTCTGCATGTCGTTGTACGAGTTGGTCATGGCGCCATAACCCCAGGTGTTGGCGACACCGGCGACCGTGGTCGAGTGGCAGATGCGCGCCTGGTGGTCGCAGTTGTTGCTGCCCCAGAAGCTCACGAACTTGCGCATCAGGTAGGCCTGTTCGTTGTTGTGCTTCGACGACCCGACCCAGTAAACCGAATCGGGCCCGCTGGCCTTGCGCAGCTCGAGCATCTTCGCGCTGATCTCGGTCAGCGCCACGTCCCAGCCGATGCGCTCGTATTTGCCGTTGACGAGTTTCATCGGATAACGCAGCCGGTGTTCGCCGTGCCCGTGTTCGCGCAGGGCGGCCCCTTTGGCGCAGTAGCCGCCCAGGTTGATCGGCGAATCGAACACCGGCTCCTGGCGCACCCAGACACCGTTCTCCACCACCGCATCGACGGCGCAACCGACCGAACAATGCGTGCAGACCGTGCGCTTGATCTCGATCTTGCCGGCGCCAATGGCCGGCTTGCCGTCCGCGCCGTGCGACCTTTTCACGAGCGCCAGCTGGCTGGCGGCGATACCGACCCCCACGCCGAGGCCGGAGCGGCGCAGGAACATACGCCGGTCCATCGTCGGCAAGGCGCCGGACAAGCCGCGGCGCAGGCTGCGCACCAGCGGGGAATGGTCGGCGCCGCCGTTGGCGCCCGATTTCTTGGTCAACAACATAAGGCTCTCCAGATGCAGCGTGGGGCGGGACGTCAGACCAGCGCGGTCTTGTAATACCGCTTGACGTGTTCGCTGAGTCGGTAACCACCACCCTTGTCGGGCGCCGGCACTACGCGCTGCGCATCCGGTGCCACCGCGCCCTTGATCCCGGGCGCAAGAACGGCGACAGCGGCAATGGCTCCGACCGCGCTTGCCCCCGCAAAAACGTTACGACGCGACAACTTGCTCGGGGATGGGGCCATCATGGGTCTCCTGAAATTTTCTGCCGCGGACCTGGTGCGCAGTGCAGTACGTCATGCTTGATTCGAAGTCGAATCTAGCCGGGTGGCGCTGCTTTAACAAGCAGAATAACCCTAATGCGCCAGGTCGGACCAGGAATGAATCAATCGACGCACTGGCCGCAGTGCGCGGCGTCGCAGCCGTGCGCCCCGACCTCTCTGTCGATGGGGGTATTGGCCCAGCTCACGTCGGCCAGTGCCGCTACCGGCCGCGGCCCGATGGTGGCGCGCGCCCTGTCGCCACCGTCGCCCCTGCGCTGGCCAGCCACCCTGGTCCAGCGATGCACGATGGTTGGCCTGCCATCGGTTGCTCCGAACTGGAACGCGACGCACGCGGCTGGTTGCGTCGCACGAGCGCCTGGCTGCGCCGGACGCGGAACCGGGCGAAAATCCAGGCTGCGCCCGGCCCCTTACCCACCCCATCGAACATGATCGACAAGACACACATCACCGGGTTGATCCTGGCCGGCGGCCGCGGCAGCCGCATGGGCGGTGCCGACAAGGGTCTGCAGAACTACAACGGTTTGCCGCTGGCATTACAGGCGCTGCTGCGGCTCGGGCCGCAGGTGGGCGAAATGATGGTCAACGCCAATCGCAACCTCAGCGCCTACGAGGCCATGGGCGCACCGGTCTGGCCCGACACGCTGCCCGATTACGCCGGGCCGCTGGCGGGTTTCCTGACCGGACTGGAACGGTGCGAGACACCCTACCTGGTGACGGTTCCGTGCGACTCGCCGCTGTTCCCGCAGGACCTGGTGCAGCGGCTGGCCGATGGCCTGGAGCAGGAGGACGCCGAGATCGCGATGGCGGCGACACACGAGGACGGGCAACTGCAGGTGCAGCCGGTGTTCTGCCTGATGAAGTCCGAACTGCTGGAGAGCCTGGTGCGTTTCACGCAGGGCGGCCAGCGCAAGATCGACCGCTGGACCGCGCTGCACCGCTGCGCGGTGGTGCCGTTCGACAACGCCCTGGCCTTTGCCAACGCCAACACGCTGGCGGAACTTCAGCAGTTGCAGCAGCTGCAGCCGCGGCCGTGAGGCGCCGCCTGCTGGCAGCGTTCACTCCAGCAGGTCGAAGCCCTGCGTTTCTACCGCGACGAAAGCGCGCGTGAAAGCGGCCAGCGCGGCATAAAAATGCGCCTGCGGGTGTTGCGCGATGCTGTCGCACATTTGCGCCACCCATGGCTGCAGATGGTCGGTGAAGAACACGCGCTGGGCCTTCAGGTTGGCCACCGCCGCGTCGTCGCCGGCGATCAGGTAACGCATCACTTCGCACACGTAGGCCACATGGTCTTCGGTGTCGGACATGGCGTCGGCGCGCGCCAGCCCGAGCCGCGCCAGGTCGCCGCGCAATGCGGCCAGCGGCTTTTCATTCAGGAAACCGCTCAGGTAGTGCGAGCCGAACAGGGACACCTCGGGCTTGCCCACACCGCCGAACAGGGCGTTGTATTCGTCCCGGATGGCCGCGTCGTCGCGGGCCCGGGCGTGGGCTACCAGGGCGCTCCACGGCTGCTCCAGAAAGCCCCCCGGCACCGGGCTGTCGGTGACCGCCACGCGCAGTTGCGACAGCAGCTCGGGCGTCGGTGCAAGGTAGAACAGCGCCGAGAGCAGGCCGTAGACCTCGGCGCGGGCGGTCTCTTCGTCCAGCGCCGCCGAACCCGGCGCGCCGGGCAGGTTGGCAAGGGTGGCCTCGGCGGCCGGCTTGGTTTTCATGGCGTGTGCACAGCTCAAAGATCGGTGATCCTGGTTTCGTTCGACGCGGAATAGAGGTCGATCACGCGGCAGTCCCCGCACATCTTGAGCCGCTGCAACGCCTCGCCCTGGAACATGGCATGCCCGGCCAGTTTGCCCAGCATGGCCTCGATCGCCTTCAGCGTGCCGAAGGGCTTGTTGCAGCGGATGCAGGCATACGGCGGCGACGCATGCAGGACCCGCGCCTGCCTGCGCTCGGCCGTGAGCAGCAGGCGCGGCTCGAGCCTGAGCGCGTCTTCCGGGCAGGTCGAGACACACAGGCCGCACTGCACGCAGTTCTTCTCGATGAAGGCGAGTTGCGGCATCAGGGGGTTGTCCAGCAACGCACCGGACGGGCAGGCGCTGACACAGCTCAGGCACAAGGTGCAGGCCTCCTTGTCGATCACGAGGCTGCCGAAGGGCGAAACGGAAGGCGCCGACTGGCCCGCCAGCGCGATTTCGTCGACCGGCGCCGGCGCCTGCGCCACCAGATGGTCCAGCGCCAGTTCGAGTGTCACGCGTTTGTCGGCCTGCACCGCAAAACTGGCGGCGCGGCCCACACCCTGCGCGGGCGGCGCCTGCAGCGCCGCGTCCAGCGCGCTCAGGTCGCGGCCGGCGCGCACATCAAAAATCGAAAAATGCGTGCCGGCAAACCCGAGCCCGTTCAGGATCGTCTGCGCGACGTCCATCTGCGCGCGCACGGCGTCGCGGTATTGCGGCGCCTCTTCGTCGGTCATCAACACCCAGACCTGCGACGCGCCGTAGGCGACGGCGGTCAGCCACAGGTCGAGCCCGGTCGACGCGGTATGCCACAGCGCCAGCGGCAATACCCGCGCTGGAACGCCATGGGTGGCGACACCCAGTTGCGCCGCCCGGCCCAGGGCGTCGACCAGCCGTACGCCCGCGCCCTGGCTGTGCAGCAACAAAGCCGCGTTGCGGCCGCCAGCGCGGGTGTAGGTCGACAGCAAGGTCTTGAGCCGCACGCCCTGCTCGCTCGGTCGCGGGTAGGCGAAGGCCAGGGCGCCGGTGGGGCACACCGTGCTGCAGGCACCACAACCCACACACAGGTTCGGGTTGACCTTGATCTGCTGGCGCGCCGGCTCGCTGCTGATGGCCGCGGCCGAGCAGACAGCGATGCACGCGTCGCAACCGGTCTGCATGTTGCGGCTGTGGGCGCAGATCTTCTGCTGGTAGGCAAAGAATTTCGGCTTCTCGAACTCGCCCACCAGTGCGCGCAGCTTCAGCAGTGTCTGCGTCTCGCCCGCCTCACCGGGCGCCGCGACGCCATGGGCCGGAAGCCGGAAGTAACCCTGCGGCGGGGCGTGCTGCGCGAACCGGCTGGCGGAAGGCACCGGCTGCGCGGCGTCACGCAGGTCGAGCACCAGGTCGAACTGTTCGCTCAGGTCCTGCGCCTGGCGGCCAAAGTCGATCGCCCCCGCGACCGTGCAGACCTTGACGCAACTGCGCTGCGAAGTGCACAAGGCTGCGTCGATCTGGTAATCCAGCCCGATGGCGCCCTCGGGGCAGACCGCCAGGCAGGCATTACACCGGGTGCACAGGTCGAGGTCGATCGGGTTGTCGCGCGTCCAGCGCAACTCGAACGCGCCGAGCCAGCCCGTCAGCGACGCGATGCGGCCGCCGAGCACTGGATAACGCCGCTCCTGCGCGCCGCCGTCGACACCGGCGCCTTGCGCGAACAGCGTCACGTCGAGCACATCGTCCAGCAGTGCCGCCATGCGTTCGGCCGCGTCCAGCGCACCGATGACCAGCAGCCGGCCGGCGCTTTTGTAGCTGACGGTCGGCACCGGCTCGGGTGGCGGCAGTTGGGCCAGCGCTAGCAACGCGGCGATCTTGGGCATCGCCCTGGACCCTTCCTTGCCCCAGCCGGCGGTCTCGCGGATGTTGACAAAGCGGATCGATTGCTGCGCGACCGGCCGCGCGCCTTCGGTCTGGGCGGCAAGTTCGCCAAACAGGCGACTTTCCTGGGTACACGCAACCACCAGGTCCTCGCCCGTCAACACTGCCTGTTGGAACGCGCCGGCCTGGCGCCGGCACAACGCGTGGTGCAGCGTCAGCTCCTCATGCAGGGCCTCGCCGAGCGCGCCCGGCTGCAGGGGCATGGTCTGGTTGCAGTCGCAAATCAGGATGGTCATGGTCGATCGGGGTATCCGTTGCCGCAGACCCGGACGATGCCGTGCGGGTCTGCTCGGGTGGTGAGGAAATGCTCTGCTGCGGCACCGCCGCTGCTGCGGGCGACTGTGCCACCATTTCGGCCGCAGGGGTATGACCACCGTCCTGCGCTGCGGACGCCGCCATCCCGGCGCCCTGCGCGTCGGACTTGTCGCCGTCGTCACCGAACAGGTTCAGGAACCGCGCGCTCACCATCTGGCGCAGCATCGCCTCGGGGATCGGATCGCTTTGGGAGTAGTCGTCGATGTAGGTGTCGAGCCGGTCCATCACGTTGAACCGCGGGTCGGAGAACAACTTCTTCATCGCGGCGTTCTTGACATCCGGCGCCACACCACGTGCCATGAAGGGCTTGAAATCGGAATCCGGCGTCAGGCGGCTGGCGTCGGCCAGCGTGGGCAACTCGGCAGCCGCCGCGCCGACCTGCGGCGTGGCGGCATCTGGCGGCGCGACCGGCACACCGACCGGCACATCGACCGACGCGCGCGCGCCGTCGGCCTCGCGCGTCGGCGTCAGCACCTCCCGACCTTGCGCCGGCGGCGTGGCTGGCGTCGGCGCGGCAACCGGCTGCGCCGCGCGTTGCTCCAGTTTGCGCTTCGACCACCGGTCGAAAAAACCGCCGGACCCGTCCGTCATGATCCACCGCCACCACCCCGGCCGGAACCACCGCCGCGCGTCCCCGTGCTCACCGCAGCCGGATTGCCGAAACGGTCGGTCAGCGAGCGGAAGCTCTCGGGGCGCTTGCGCCGCTTCGGTTCGAGCACATGGTTTTCATCGATGAACGCCTGCAGCCACGCCACGATGTCGGGCGGCGCCGGCACCTGCTCCACGGTTTCCTGTGCGTCGAGCCAGCGGCCGGCGTCGTGGTAACTCAGGGTGACGATCTGGGGCACCGCAATCGGCTCCTGCGCCAGACCGGCCGATTCTTCCATGCGCCACATCACGAACCAGCACGGCGCCTGCGTGGTGGCATTGAGGTAATAACCTTCCGCGTCGTCCCGCAGCAGTTCGACCGTGTGGCCCGGATGCAGCCAGCGCTGCTCGTTGTCGTCCTGGTACAGCAGGCGCGGCTTGGCGCCGAACCCCGGCTCGGCGCGGACCACTTCCGACAACACCCAGCGCCAGGTTTGCCAGCGGCTGGCCGCGCCCGGAACGCGTTCGCACCGCATCACGACCGCGACGTCGACCGAGGGGCGAACTACAGACATGGCCCGCATCATCCCACGCGGCGGGCCCGCTCAGCGCGCGACGGCGCCGGTGCCGTACCCGGCCGAAGCTGTGACGACACCCCCCGCGGTCACCGCGACGGCGCAGTATTTGAACTCGGGTATCTTGCCGACCGGGTCGAGCGCCGCGTTGGTCATCAGGTTGGCCGCCGCCTCGTAGTAGGCGAAGGGGATGAACACCGCGCCCCTGGGCGTGCCGTCGTCGCGCCGCAGGTGGATCGCCACGGCGCCACGGCGCGAGCGCACGCTGACCACATCACCGGGCTGGACTCCCAGCGCGGCCATGTCGTCGCCGCACATCGACGCG
>JANMYG010000807.1:0-2151 GCA_031381865.1 Betaproteobacteria bacterium
GTCGGAAGTAATTTTTTGCATGCGGTTGGGGAAAGTGGTTCAGGCTTGAGCGTCGCGCAAATTGTCGAGCGCATCGAGATCTCCCTCGGGGATGTTTGGCAGCAGTTCGTCACGCAGATTGAGCCAATCGGCAAACTTGCGATTGCACGGCCTCAGGACGACGTGGCCGGTCGCCGGGTCCCGGCGGATGGAGACCTTGTTGGCTTCAAAGCGGAACTCCGCCGGCAAACTCACGGCCTGGCTGTGACCGTGCATGAAAATTTTGGCGGTTGGCATCGCAGGGCTTCTCCGGGTATGTGGCTTCGAAATACCGACTACTCTAAAGCAGTTCAAGCAAGCGACCAGATGGCCTCGTTGAACGCTTCGAGTACCCCTGGCAGCTCGCCATTGAAAATCTTGTCGAGCCGGTTGAAGCCGCCGCCGTCGCGCTTGAAGACCAGGTCGGGGTCGTCCAGCGCTTCGCGGTCGACCAGCAGGTTGGCCTTGGTTTGCGCCGCGATGCGTTTGAGCCAGTCGCGCTGCGGCGCGGTCCACGGTTTGCTGGCCAGCAGCTTCTGCAACGCGTGATCGACGCGCTCGCTGTAGGGAATCAAGGCATCGCCAATCGCGGCCTGGCGGATAAAGCCGACGATGCGCGCCGCAATGTCCTGGTTGGTCATTTCGCGCCAGGCGGCGGCGAGGCTGGTTTCGCTGAAACCCGCCTTGTCCAGCTCCAGCGCCAGCTCGCGCAACTGCTTGCGGGTCAGTTCGCGCGGGCGCGTCAGCACCGTCAACAGGGCCGGAATGTCATTGCTGTGGCTGTGGATGAAGGCGGTGAATTCCCTGAGGTAGTCCGCCGGCTTCTTGCCCTGCCCGTAACCGCGCTCGGCGCTGTGCAATTTGTCTTCATGCTCGGAGATGAACATCGGCAGCGCGTTGCCCCCGCCTTTGCGGTCGAGGATTTCGCCCAAATCGGGGTTCTGGGTAAACCATGCCGCCACGTCCTGGATCGGCATGGCCTTGATCTTCTTGATGAACGCGTCCGGCGTCATGCCCGCTTTGGTTTCGAAATCGCGCGCCGACCTTTCTGAAAGGTGGCGCTTCTTGCTTTGCAGCTTGGCCAGGAACTGGTCACGCACCAGCCGGCGCGATTCGTCGTCACCGACGGCAGCCAGCTCCTGCGCCAGTTGCGTGAAGCTGATTTTCGGGTTGACAACAACCGGCTGCATGGCGGTCATGTCGCCCAGGGCCTCGAAAATCTGCACCGCATCGAAGACGCGAAACGACTCTTTTTCGATCTCGTCGCACAGGCGGGTGGCACGCCCAAGCATCTGGTCGAACAGAATGCGGCTGTTCACCCGGCGCAGGAACACCAGATTGCAAATCTCCGGCACGTCTATGCCGGTGGTGAGCAAATCGACCGTCACCGCCACGTTGGGATGGCTCTCGTTCCTGTAGCGGCGGATCAGGCTGAGCGGCTTGTCGGCGGCACCGGTGATCTTGATGACGGCATCGTCTTCCACACTGCCGTACTGGGCAACGAAGGCCTTCTTCAGCAGATCCACCACCATGTCGGCATGGGCGTCGGTAACGCAGAAGATCAGCGTTTTCTGGCGCGAGGCCGGGTCCAACTCGGTGGCCAGGTATTCGCAGACCACGCGGTTGAAAGGCTCGGTGATGACCTTGCGGTTGAAGTCTTCGATCTCCAGCTTGATATCGTCTGGGGCTTTGAAAAGCTCGATCTGACCTTTGCTGAAGTCGAACAGCTTGATGTCTTCACCAGCCTTCCAGGTAATACCCGTCGTGGACAACTCGGTCTTGATCTGAATGGGCGGCTCGTAATCCACCAAGAAGCCATCGATGACAGCCTCACGGTAGTTGTAGGTATAGATCGGGACGCCGAATATTTGCGTTGTGTGCAGGGCTGGCGTGGCGGTGAGGCCAATCTTGACGGCGTCGAAGTAGTCCAGCACGCGACGGTAGGTGGACAGGTACTGCGCGTGTTCGCGCAGCGCCATTTCGCCTTCGCTCATCTCCTGGTCCAGCGCGTAGCCACGGTGCGCTTCGTCAACGATGATGCAGTCGTAGCTGTCCACTGGCGGTGGTGTGTCGCTGCCAAACACACGTTTAACCATGGCCTGCACGGTGGTCACCTGCACGCGGGTTTCGGCC
>JANMYG010000868.1:0-2317 GCA_031381865.1 Betaproteobacteria bacterium
GCCGCCAGCGACACCCGCAGACTGGCGTCGTCCACCGCCTCGGCCAGCCTGGCCGACATGTAGCCGCCACGGTCGCGCCCGGTGATGCCCTTGTCGATCCGCACGATGTCGGCCAGGTCCGCCCTGGACATCGAGTGCACATCGCCGCTTTCGCGCGCCCGGCGCTCGAAGTCGTTGCCCGGGTTATCGCTGAAGGTGATCTCGTGGCCGGGCCCTTGACCCACCGGCAGGTCCAGCGCGTCATCGCGCTCGGGCCGGTAATGGGCACTGCCCACATCGAAGTCCACGATGGCGTTTGGCGCCAGCTGAAAACCCATCGCGTCCAGCCAGCGCAGCATCGTGGTGTCGTTCCACGCCGCCTGCGTGCGCAGGTCCCGGATCGCGTGGCGCGCGGCCCAGTTCACCAGCGCGTCGAACAGAGCGCGGCCGACATGGTGGCCGCGCGCATCCGGCCGAACACCGACCAGCTCGATGCGCAAACTGCGCCCATCGCGGCCGAATTCACCTTCGAGCACCCGCGCCAGCAGATAACCCGCCACCCTATTGCCTTCGACGGCGGCGAACTGCGCATGTTGCCCGGGGTCGCGCAGCGCGGCCGCCAGCCGGCGCTCGACATAAGCCCGCCGCGACCGGCCTTCGATGGCGGCGTCGATGGCCACCACCTCCGCCAGGTCGCTGCTCCTGAGCGCGCGCACCGCGTGTTGGTCCGTGGCAATTGCTTGCATCGTGGTCTCCGTTGGTGTGGTGTGCATCAGGCACCCGAATAGGCAAACGCCAGTTCGCGGTCGGTCTCGTCGTCGAGCAGGTCGTCGAGCAGCGGAAGCAGCGCCATGGTTTCCTTCTGGATGTGGGCCACCTGGCGCTCGACCATCTCCAGCGCGCCGCGCTTGAGCCGCACGAAGCCGCCGTGGTCGAGTGTTCCCGCGGCGGCGGACTGCGCCAGCGGCAGTATTTCGGCGGCCACCTCGCGTATCGTGTCATGCTCCTGCCTGAGCAGAGCGGCGATGTCGCCCTCCCCTGCCTCGGCCATGCGCGGAAAAAGTTCGCGCTCCTCGAAAGCAAAGTGGCGCGTGATGTCCTGCTCGATCAGGCGCACGAACGCGCCAGCCAGCGTGGTGAACGCCGGGTCGCCCGCGGCGCCCTCGCGCGGCGCGCGCGCAAAGGCCTGCTCGACCCGCCCGAGCAGCTCGAGATTGGCACGATGCTCGCTGTCGAGGGTGTGGCAGACCTGACGCATGAAGCTCCTTCGCTACCAATAATGGTATTAAGGTACCATTTTACCGATTATACCCGGCGACCCATTGATGCAGATCAAGCACCGTGCGTGTTGCCAGCCGGCGGTGGCGACACCGCGGCGCGCATGCGACGCACCAGGATCACGAAGAATGCGCCAAAGGCTGCCGCACCCACCACACCGATGAACGCGGCCAGGGCAGCGAGCAGCCCGCTGTCGGCCAGCACTGCCAGCGCCAGCCCGCCGAGTGCCACCAGGTGGCAATGGAAATGGATGAAAAGCGGAAGTTCGGCGCTCAGCGACGCTGGCGTGGGCGGCCGCTTGCTGCCGCGCGGCACATGCATCGATGCCAGGAACGGCAGGATGCGCCGCAGGATGCCAAGCAAAAAGCTCAGCAGCCAGCCGCCGACCAGCATGAGCCCGAACAGCGTGGGCAGGCCGGCCAGCGGCGCGTCCAGCACCACGGCCAGCCCGACCACCAGGCTGCCCGCCAGCGACGCCCACCCGACGCGCACCAACATGAACGAGGCTCCGGACATGCGTCGCATCCCGCTACGCAGCGCCTTGCGCATCAGCAGCAGATGCAACGCCACCGCCAGGCCACCAACGGCGATGGCGAGCACCCGCAGCGCTTGCGGCGCGACCCCGAATGCTGCCAGCCCCGCAAGCACCAGCGCGGCCGCCGCCAGCAGACACGAGGCGATGCTGTTGCGTTCGTTCGGTGTGGCCGACAACGCGAACATCGGCACCAGGATGTAGGACATGCCCAGGCTGAGCAAACCCATGAACCCGTAGGCCGCAAAGGCGAGATGCAGCGCGAGCGCGCTCGAGCGGTCCAGCACCGGCAGGCCCAGATAGGCCAGCACCAGCGACACCGCGCTGGCCAGCAGCAGCAGCAGGCAGGCCAGCGCCGCCCACCCATGCGCAACCACGGCCGGCATGCCACGCGCGCCACGCAGGTTGCTGGCCAACAGCAGCGCGTACACCAGCAACGCCACCAGCACCGCGCTGGCGCCCACGCCCGTCACCCATGGCGCTGCGCTGGCCATGCCCAGCGTGAGCAGCACCACGCCGGGTGCATAG
>JANMYG010000878.1:0-2460 GCA_031381865.1 Betaproteobacteria bacterium
ACCGCCAGCCGCGCCGCTGGGTCTTTGGTATTCGTTGTTCCGGGCGTCAACAGGCCAACCAAGTCGCAGGATCAGGTCGGCGGTGTGTTCGGCGCAGCGGCATAAAGGGGGAGCCCGCAGGGCGGAGGACAGCCGCGGAGCCGAGTGCCGCACCGGCCTGATCCAGCGACCACCGAAGCCCGCAAGGGTGGGGGACAGCCGCGGAGGCGAGCGCCGCACCGGCCTGATCCCGCCCACCCCCACGCGCTGAAAAAGGCGGCATGAAGCCCGGCGACGCACCACCATGTGATCATTTGAATGCCATTCCGTCCGAGGCATGGTCGCGCGCCGCCGCCAGCCGGGCCGGCGCTGCTATTACGATAGGCGCTTACATTCTTCGGTCGTTAGCCCTGGATCTGCCATGAACACTGCTTTGCGCTCCGCGTTGCTTCGGACACTTTCCATCATCGCTGCCTCGGTCGCCGGGTTGTCCGGCTGCGCACTGGTGGGCGAAACGACCACGAACCTGGTGGCTTCCAGGACGCCGGCGATCGCGGTGTTCGACGGGCGCGTGCTGCACGGGCGCGCGGTTTTCACCAGCGCGCGCGAAGCCACGGTGCAGCTGCAAGAGGCGGACGCGGCTGGCCTCTCGTGTTCGGGTGCCTTACGTTTCGGCGCCACCCACACCGGCGCCACCAGTTTTCAATGCAGCGACGGTCGTTCCGGCGCGGTGCCGTTCGAGTCCTTGAGCCAGCTGAGCGGCGCCGGCCGCGGTGTGGTGGGCAACGCCGCGTTCGCGTGGACCTACGGCCTGCCGCCTGAAAAGGCGGCCGGTTACCTGGCGCTGCCAGTCGAGCGGCTGCAGCCCCCGAAAACCGCGGCGGGTGGCTAACTGGCAGCCGGCCCCGCCGCTCGCGTGAGGCGCCAGACCATGAAGCCCAGGCCGGCCACACCGGCCAGCAGCACCGTCCACAACAACCACGGCCGCAGCGCGGCCAGCCGCTTGCGCTGGTCGGCGGCGCGCGCCACCGCAGTGACCTCGCTCCACTCGCCCAGCGTGGCGCGCCCGAACCGCGCGCGCTCGTCTTCGAGCGCGGGCACCAGCGTGGCCACCGGCAACGCCGACGCGGGGGCCTTGTCCGCGCCGGCCCACAAGGTGTAGGGCGGGTTGCCCTGGGTCGCGAAGACCAGGCTGGCCAATTGCGCCTGCACCACCAGTCGGGTCGGGCCGGCGTCGAGCGCGGCGGCGCGTGCATCGGGCAGCACCCGCACGAAGCGCACCGTGGCGCGCAGTGTCAGTGGCGGCGAGGTGCTGACCTGTGCACCGCGTTCGAGGCGGTAGAACACGCTCGAGCCCAGTTCGCGCCACGGCTCGTCGCTGCGGTTGCGGCCCTGCAGGCGCACCGGCGCAACCAGCGTGCCTGGCGCCAGTTGCAGGTCGACCTGCACCAATGGCAGCGCGCCGCCGAGGTCGTAATGCAGGGCGCGCTGCGTCGCCTCGTCGGGTGTGGTCTTGCCGGGAGGCGCCGGGCTGGTGGCGACCACCAGCTCGGTCGGCGCATCGCGCGCCACCTTGCTCTGCGTCGCGGTGATGACCTTGGCGCCGGTAAGCACCGGCGCGGTCGGTGCATCGGCCCACACCAGGCGCACGAAGCGCCCGGCGCCGGCCGGCAGTACCAGGTTGGGCTGCGTCAAGGGTCCGCTGGCCGAGACCAGCGCCAGCAACTGCCCGGCGCCGCCGGCGCGCCAGCTGCGCAGGTCGTCGCTGGTTTGAAAGAAGAATGTCGCGCTGAACTCGGCCGGGCCCGACCACTCGGCGCGCAGCGACTGCGGAGGCGGGTCGTCGCGCCCGCGCTCGCCGAGGTCGAACATCCAGCCGCCAGAAAACGCGCCGCCGGTCGGCTGTGCGGCGCCGCCCAGGCGCTTGACGCTGACGCGCTCGCCCTGCAGCGTGACCTCGATCGGCGACACCCATGTGCCGTCGGCTGCCGGTTTGGCCGGCAGCGGGTAGAGCGTGGCGTCGCGCCGCTGCTCGATGCTCTGGGCCTCGGCGGCACGCGGCGCGAGTATGGCGAACGGCACGCGTTCGCCGCGGCCGTCGACGATGCGCAGGTCCTGCAGGCCCGGGCCGATGCTGCGACCGTAGGCGCTGGCCGGCAGCGGCAACTGGACGAAGGCGGCCGGCTGGTCGACGCTGATCGGCGCCTGGTAGCGGTAGGCCGGCTCATCGGCGTGCGCCGGTGTTGCCGCCAGCAGTGCCGCGCACAACACACCGGCCGCGGTCGTGTGATCAGGTCGCAACATGGCGATCTCCCTCGCTCGGCGGCGGCGCCACGTAACCGATGACCAGCATCAGCAACCCGACACCGATGAACGAGACGATACGTGTGACGGTGCCGGAGCCCGACAGGTCCACCAGGAACAGCTTGAGCACCACAGCGGCCAGCAGCGCGGCGCCCACCATCCACGGCAGGCGCATGG
>JANMYG010000082.1:0-1938 GCA_031381865.1 Betaproteobacteria bacterium
GGCACCAGCACCTTGCCGCCCATGTGGCCGCACTTCTTGACCGACGCCAACTGGTCTTCCCAATGCACACCGGCCGCGCCGGCCTTGATCATGGCTTTCATCAACTCGAAGGCATTCAGCACCCCGCCAAAGCCGGCTTCGGCATCGGCGACGATGGGGGCGAAGTTGTCGACGTAACCCGCGTCGCCGACGTCGACGCCCTTCGAATGCTGGATTTCGTCGGCGCGCCGGAAGGTGTTGTTGATGCGCTCGACGACGGTCGGCACAGAATCCACCGGATACAGCGACTGGTCCGGGTACATGGAAGCATAGGAGTTGTTGTCCGCCGCGACCTGCCAGCCCGACAGGTAGATGGCCTTCACGCCGGCCTTGACCTGCTGCATCGCCTGTCCGCCGGTCAGTGCGCCGAGGCAGTTGACATAGGGCTCGGTGTGCAACAGGTCCCACAACTTCTCCGCGCCGCGGCGGGCCAGCGTATGTTCGATCGGAAACGAGCCGCGCAGGCGCACCACATCGGCGGCGCTGTAGCCGCGCTCGATGCCTTTCCAACGCGGGTTGGTCGCCCATTCCCGCTCCAGTGCTTCGATCTGCTGGGCGCGGCTGAGCTGTTCGGAAAGGCTTTGCGGCATGAGGTTACTCCTTGGGTTGATGGATTCAGCTTGGCTCCGGCACCGATGTTCGGGCCCGGACACAACACAATTCTAAGTCTTCTATAAGACTTTGGATTGTCTTATGTCTTATAGAAGAGTAAAAATATCTCCAAGGATTTCAATGGGTTAGAAAAATTATTCACGATGCGGAATTGCCTATCTCATATTGAGATATTTTTTTGCGCTGCAGCATGTCGCAGTTCCACGATATGGAAATGTCGCAACACATTTCGGAACAACCCCGGCAGCGCCGCCTTCAGAACGCCGTGGCGTAACGCTCCAGTTCCCAGCTGCTGATGTGCCGGATGTATTCGCCCCACTCGTCGGTCTTGAGCGCCAGGAACTGTTCGCAGAACCCGCTGCCGACGCGCTGCTGCAGATCATCGTCGTCGCGCAGGGCCTGCAGGGCGGCCCACAGGTCGCGCGGCAGACGCGGCGGCATCGGCGCGCCGGACGACTGTTGCTGGTACAGGTCGACGTTGCAGGCGGGTGGCGCCGGCATGCCGTCGTCCATGCCATGCAGGCCGGCCGCCAGCGTGCCGGCGATCGCCGCATAGACGTTGCACGACGGGTCGGGCAGGCGCCACTCGAGCCGGCCCGCCACGGTGCGCACAAGGCAGGTGCGGTTGTTGTCACCGATGGTTTTCCACACCGGCGACCAGGTGGTTCCAGACCTGCTGCTGCTCGCCGCCAGCCGCCTGTAGCTGTTGACCGTGGGCGCACACAGCGCGCAGAGCGCGTCGGCATGCCGCAGCAGTCCGGCCGCAAATGCGTAGCCCGGCTGGCCCAGGCCCAAGGAATCGGCGGCGTCGGCGAACAACGGCGTGCCTTGGGCGTCGGTGATGCTGAGGTGGAAATGCAGTCCGCTGCCGGGCATGTCGGCGAACGGCTTGGGCATGCAGCTGAAGGCCATGCCGTGTTGCCCGGCAACCGCGTGGGCGGCGACCTTGAACAACATGTACCGGTCGGCCGCCATCAGGGCGTCGTCGAACCGGTAGTTGATTTCGTACTGCCCGTTCGCGTCCTCGTGGTCGATCTGTTGCAGATCGAAACCGAGCGCCACCAGCGTGCGGCGCATGTCCTCGAGGAAGCCCTGGTTGCGCAGCATCGACTTGATGTCATAGGACGGCTTGGACAACCGGTCGTGCCGGTCGCTGGCGGCCCACTGCCCCTGCTCGTCCCGGCCCAACAGGAAGAATTCCGGCTCGATTCCCACCCACAGCGTCCAGCCGCGCTCGGCAAGGATACGCAGCTGGCGCTTGAGCAGCTGGCGCGAACAGGTGTCCAG
>JANMYG010000089.1:0-3411 GCA_031381865.1 Betaproteobacteria bacterium
GGCGACATCGGCGGGTCGTCCGGGTGCAGCGCGAGCTTGACGCCAGCCGCTTCGGCCACCGGCAACACGCGGCGCAGGAAGTATTCGAAGTTGTCCCACATCTGCGCATCGGTGGTCTCGCCGGCATAGGTGTCGGGCAGGCCCGCCAGCGCCGCCGCGTCGAATTGCGTCACCAGGGCGCCACCGCGACCGGCCACCGTGGTGGAGGTGCGCAGCCAGTTGAAGACCGCCATGAAGTTGTAGCAGTACACCGGTATGCCGGCGCGGCCCATGTTGCGGATGCTCTCGCACACGATGTCGAGGTCGTCGTCGCGCCCCGGCATGCCCAGCGTAATGCGGTCCGACAGCTGGTAGCCCTCGATCACGGACAGGCGCAGCCCGACCGCCTCGACGCGCTGGCGTAGCTGGAGCAGGTCCTGGTAGGTCAACACCGGCCCCTGCGCGCGCTCGGGCGCCATCGTGACGCCGGGCACCGTCGTGACGACGTCGCTCATGCCCATCTGCCGCGCGAGGCGCAGATCGGCTTCGTCCAGCGGCCTGGAAACCATCGCAAGTTTCATGTTTGATTCTCCGATCAAGGCGTCTGGCAACCCGCTCGCGAGAGCTCATTTTGCATTGCCGCAGATGTCGTCAGGCCTGCTTGTGGTCGCCCTCGGCCAGACACCACACACAGGGTGAACCTGCCGCTGCACCGTCAGGCGGTGTGACGCAGGTACATCACCATTGCTCAGATCGGTGCTGCCGCGTGGTAGACCCGCCGGCTGCTCATGGTGTTGCCCACCGGCGTGAAAGTGTCATTGCCCGGGTCATAGATCTCCCCGCTGTCGAGAGTGCCGGAACCTGCCACTCCCGCCCCGTAGCCCCCGGCGACCAGTACACGACCGTCGCCGAGCGCCGTCGCCGTGTGTTGCTGGCGCGGCGTGCCCAGACTTGCCGCCAGCGTGAATTGGAGCGTGGCGGGGTCGAATATTTCGGCCTTATCCAACAAGGTGCTGACCCGTTGACCCGCCCGGGAACCCGTGGTCATGGACCCACCGGCGATCAACACGCGACCGTCCGGCAAGGTGGTGGCGCTGTGCCCCTGCCTTGGCTCTTTCATCGGCCCGACGCGTCGGTAGTCGGACGGCGGATTGCCGGTTGCCACGAACTCGCTGAACGTCAGCGTCATCGGATCGAACAACTCGGCCTGATCCCATTCGATATCGGTGCCGGAGGACCGCCTCGCGCCGCCGCAGATCAGCACGCGGCCGTCGTTGAGCAGCGCCGCCGCATGCTGCACGCGGCTGTAGCGCATCTGGATCGGCGCGGAAACGCCGAAATCGTCATCTCGCGCGACGTACACCTCGGCCGTCCAATTGGCGGTGTCGTCGCCTCCGCCGGTGATCAGGATTGCCGGAAACCGGCGAGCCAAAACGCGCACCGGCGTCGCGGTATGCAATACCCGCTCGTACACCATATCCCCGACGGTGCGCGTGAACACGAATTCGAAACCGGCGGCGTTGGTAGCGCGCAAATACTCGGCCGATGTCAAATGCATCACGCTTGGGTCGTAACCTCTGCCGCCGGTCACCAGAATTCGGCCTGAGCTCGTCATGGCCGCAGCAGCTCCGGCCCGCGCAGCGACCATGTCGGCGATGGCGTGAAAGCGACCCTCGGAGAATATCTCGGCGGTGACCAGATACGAGGTGGCCCCGCTGGAATTGCCCACCCCGAGGCCGCCGGCAACCAGGGTTTGCTCCAGGCGCACAGAACCTGCGACACCCGCACCGCGCATGCTGACCGGAATCGCGATGTGGCTCTGGCGCGCGGCGATCATGTCCTGCGTGGGCTCGAAGCGGTTTGTCAACGGATCGTAGATGTCGGCGCTCTTGAGCATGCGACTGCTTGAACCGTCCGGCGAACCGCCCGTGATGAGGACTCGTCTCGGACCCGGCATGAGCGGCAGTCTGAACTTGGCTATCGCCCTGGCATCGACCAGCCACGACGCGCGTTTGAACTCCATCGGTTTTGTTGCCACGGTGTGCCCCCATCGAAAGGTTCGCCGCTCGCCCGATACCAGCATCCGGCCGCGCCGGCGGGCCCAGGCACAGCGGAGCAAGTATGCCGTCAACAGGGTTTGTCTGGCAAGCACCAGTAACCATGTGTCAGTACCCGTCATGCCTTTGCAGGGAACAAGTGGACCACGCAGCCCAGTGGAAGCAACCGTCGACGAGGCGTATAAACCTTGTGTTCGGCCACTACTGTTCTGGTCCTGCATCCACACAACGTTTTTCCCCCAGGTGACGAGTACCATGAAAACAGACATCCTTATCCGCGGTGGATTGGTCTACGACGGCAGTGGATCGGCGCCGCGCAGCGCGGACGTCGGGGTTTCGGGCACACGCATCGACTTCGTCGGTGATGGCACGCTCGCCGATGCCGCCACCGTGGTCGACGCGACCGGCCAGGTGGTGGCGCCCGGGTTCATCGACATCCACACCCATTCCGACCTGAGCCTGCTGCAGGACGGCCGCGGCCAGAGCAAGGTGTACCAGGGCGTCACGACCGAGGTGACCGGCAATTGCGGCTTCTCGCCATTCCCGATCAACCCGGCCCACATGCAGCTGCACCAGGACCTGCTGGCCGGCATCGGGGACGACGCGCTGGAGATTTCCTGGGTCGACGTCGAGGGTTACCGCCAGGCCGCCGAACACCAAGGCATCGCGCTCAACATCGCGCCGCTGGTTGGGCACGGCGCCCTGCGCATCGCGGCGATGGGGGTGTCCAGCGCACCGGCCGACGCGCGGCAGATGGCCACCATGCAGTCCCTGTTGGCGCAGATGCTCGACCAGGGCGCGTTCGGCCTGACCACCGGGTTGACCTACGTGCCGTCGCGTTATGCGTCCACCGATGAGCTTGTTTCATTATGCGAAACAGTGGCCGCGCGTGGCCGGCTCTACGCGTCGCACGCGCGCGACCGGGACATGCACGGCCAGGACCACCGCTACGGGCCGCTCGACGAAGCCCTGCATCTGGGACGGGCCACGGGCGTCAAGGTGCAGTACTCGCACGCGGCCATCAACACGCCGTCGGAATGGGGCAGCGCGGGCCTGTGGACCGCGCGTTTCGAAGCGGCGGTGCGCGCCGGCGTGGACGCCGCGTTCGACGTCTATCCTTATGACGCATCGAGTTCGGCGCTGACCCAATACCTGCCGGCCTGGGTGCAGGAGGGTGGCGTGGCCGCGATGCGCGAACGGCTGTCGGACGAGCAGGTGATGGCGACGGCCGAAACCGAACTGGCGCAAGGCTGGTCGGCCAGCCGCATTCCCTGGTTGTGGGACCGCGTGGTGCTGGCGCGCACCGACGGTGTGCTCGGGGCCAAGGAGGGCAAGACGATAGCAGCGGCAGCGGCCGAAGCGGGCAGGAGCCCGG
>JANMYG010000103.1:0-7737 GCA_031381865.1 Betaproteobacteria bacterium
CACTGCCCGAGCAGAGCTACGCAGCGTGGGCATCGACCTACCGATGGGAGCGCCACTACGGACAGGAGTACCTGTATGCGGGGTCGCTTTTTTTACATCAACTCTCGCAAGCCTGGATCGACTTTCGCGGCATTCAGGATGCCTTCATGCGTGCCAAAGGCATCGACTATTTCGAGAACAGCCGCCGTGCGACTTATGTGCAGCAGCAATACGCGATCGAGAACCCGCTCAGGTTCAATGGTTATGGCAGCCATTGCTGGGGAATAACCGCAAGCGAAGGCCCCGGTCCCGCCACCATCAAGGTAAACGGGATCGAACGCCAATTGTTCGATTACCTGGCGCGCGGTGTGCCGTACGGGCCCGACGATGGCACCCTGGCGCCATGGGCATCGGTGGCGTCGCTTCCCTTCGCACCCGAGATCGTGTTGCCGGCGCTGGAGTATTGCATTCACCAGGCCAAGCTGACCGAATTCAACTCCTACGGTTTCAAAGCATCTTTCAACCCGTCCCACCCGGGAGAGCCCGGAAATCCCTATGGCTGGTGGGTCTCGCCATGGCATTTCGGACTCAACCAGGGGCCCATCATTCTGATGATCGAAAACTACCGGACTGGTTTGTTGTGGGAACTCATGCGCGGTTGCCCCTACATCGTGGGCGGGTTGCGGCGCGCGGGTTTCACGGGCGGATGGCTGTAGCGCGTGGCTGCGTGTCCTGTCGCACATACAGCATTTGCACAACGGCCTAAAACATCATGCGTGTGGCATCCGGCCTGGCCACCTCAAATAGGTCCTTGTTGTCCAAACGGGAGAGCACCATGACGATGACGAATGGTTCACGAACAAGCATCGGCGATCTGCCGCATGGGTTGCGGACCGCCCAAGAGGCGATCCAACTACCAGAGGTTCAGGAGATGCTGCGCCGACTATCTGGATACCAACTCGGCATCTTCATGCCGCACATGCACGATGAACAAACCGGCGAATTCCAGCTTCTTCCAGACGACGTCGTACAGGTGGAATCCGGTTTGGAAGTCTCGTTCAGTCCCATGGAAGCAATTGCCAGGCAGACGGAGCGCTTTCTGCCGGTGGGATGGCTTTGGCGCGATGGCGCGGCGAAGCCGGTGACGGCATGCGAAATGGTTTCGGGCGACAGCCCGGGCGAAAGAGGCCGGTACGTCAAACACAAGATGCCTGACACAAGGTAGCCCAGAGCTTCAGAGCGCGAGAGCCGGCAACCTGCATTGTGATCGACGGGTTGGGCAGGCGTTTGAATTCGAAGACCATCGAGGAGTTGCAATGAAGACCAGCGTCATTGAAGTGCGCGACATGCTGTCGGTGTTGAGCGTGCAGGGAGTGGAAGAACGGATTCGGGGCGTGCCCGGCGTCGAGAGTGCAACGGCAAATTTCGCGGCAGCAAGCGCCACGGTGCGTTACGACGAAACCCGGCTGACCATCGCCGATATCCGTTCAGCCGTGCGACAAAGCGGCTATGAGGCCGACGCGTCCGACGCCGCTTCGGCTGGCACTGGCCACGAAGGCCACGCAGCATCTGGCGGGCCGCCGGCAAATGCCGCACACGTTTCGGCAAAAACGTCCCAAGGCTCAACTGCCCCTGCAGGCACCACGCAGCCGGACAAAGCCACATCGGGCGCCGCGCCGCCATCAACACCGGCGCCCTCTCCCGGCGCGTCGGCCGCAGCGCCCTCGGCCAAGCCCGCAGCACCGCCATCAGACCCGGATGCCGCTGCAAAAGGCGATAAAGCGGCAGTGGTCAAGAATTAGCGCCAGACGCCTCGGATGTCCAAGGGCGATTGACGCAGCGCTGCATGGGCTCGGACAGTTTGCGCAGTCGTATGAGAAGCGACAAGGTCCTTTGAATCGGAAGCGCCACTGGGGAAGATACGATGAAAACGAGCGTGATTGAAGTGCGCGACATGTTGTCGGTGTTGAGCGTGGACGGAGTGGAAAAGCGCATTGGCGAGGTGCCCGGCGTCGAAAGCGTTACGGTGAATTTTGCGGCGGGAAGCGCTACTGTGCGCTACGACGAAACGCGGCTTGTTGTCGCCGATATCAAGTCGACCGTGCGCCAAAGGGGGTACGAATCCGGCGCGCCGGCCGCCACCGCTGCGCGCGACGGTCCTGACGACATACCACCGGGCGCATCGCCGGCAACCGCCACGCCCACTACGGCACCGGCGCCTGCCAAGCAGGAGTCATCCCCGGACGCTGCTGCCGCAGTGCCCGCGCCGGCATCGACTTCCGACGACGGACAAATGAACAAGGCGCCACCCGCCGCGTCGCCGGCTCTCGCACCCACTGAGCCGAAAGCTTCCCCGGGAGCGCCGGCCGCCGCGCCTGCAGGCAAGGGCCATGAAGGCCATGCGCCCGCGGGCGGGCAACCGGCCATGTCGGCGGACATGGCGCATGAGATGGGCCATGGCGGCAAGGACTTGGGTGCCATGGTGCGCGACATGCGCAACCGCTTCTGGATCTGCCTGATTTTTACCGTGCCGATCTTCGTCTATGCCCCGATGGGCGGAATGTGGCAGGCGCCGGCGCCGCCGTTCGGGCTGGACCTCGACCTGTGGTTGTTCTTCTTTGCCAGTGCCGCGGTCCTGTATCCGAGCTGGCCGTTTTTCGTCTCCGCATGGCGTGCGGTCTTGAAGGGCACGCTGGGCATGGCGGCGCTGATCGTATTGAGCGTCGGCACCGGGTATGTCTTCAGTGTCGGCAGCACTTTCTTTTTCGAGGGTGGCGGTCAGTTCTTCGAAGCCGTGGCCGTGCTGCTGGTGTTCATCCTGCTCGGCCACTGGCTGGAAATGCGCGCCCGCGCGGGTGCGTCATCCGCCATCAAGGCGTTGATGAACCTCACGCCGACCAAGGCCAACGTGATCCGCAATGGCGCCGAGATCGAAGTGCCGACGGCCGAGGTATTGGCCGGCGAGATCGTCGTGATCCGTCCCGGCAACAAGATCCCGGTCGATGGCACGATCGAGACCGGCGAATCACTGGTCGACGAATCGATGCTGACCGGTGAGTCGATGCCGGTCAAGAAGGGGCCCGGCGCCACCGTGGTCGGTGCCAGCATCAACAAGAGCGGCAGCTTCCGCTACAAGGCCACCAAGGTCGGTGCCGACTCGGCTCTGGCGCAGATCGTGAAGCTGGTGCAGGAGGCGCAGAACTCGAAAGCGCCGGCGCAACTGCTGGCGGACAGGGCCGCGCAATGGCTGGTGATCGCTGCCATCGCCATCGGCCTGACAACCTTCGCGGTGTGGTTCTGGGTCATCGGCGAGCCGCTGCTGCTGGCGGTGACACTGACCATCACGGTCTTCGTGATCGCCTGCCCGGATGCGCTGGGGCTGGCCACGCCGATGGCGGTGATGGTGAGTACCGGGCTCGGTGCCGCGAACGGCATTCTGTTCAAGAACGCCTCGGCGCTCGAGGACGCCACCAAGCTCGACGTCATCATCTTCGACAAGACCGGCACGCTCACTGTCGGCCAGCCCGAGGTGGTGGAAATCGTCACGGCAGAAGGCGTCACCGAGGCCGTGGTGCTGACCGCTGCCGCCGCTGTCGAGCAAGGCTCTGACCATCCCCTGGCGCAGGCCATCGTGCGCCGCGCATCCAATCTCGCCATCGTGGCGCCGACCGGCTTCGAGAGTCTCGACGGCATGGGTGCGCGCGCTGAAACCGCCGACGGAACGGTGTATTTGGGCAACCGGCTGCTGATGGACACGCAAAAGCTCGCGCTCGGCTCGCTGGAAGCGCAGGCCAAGCGCCTGCAGGGCGACGGTCGCACGGTGGTCCATGTGGCGCAGGCTGGCAGCGTCATCGGCCTGATTGCCATCGCCGATGCGATCCGGCCCACGTCCAAGGCGGCGGTGGCCAAGTTGCGTGAACGCAAGATCGAAGTGGTGATGCTGACCGGCGACAACCTGGCCACGGCCACGCGTATCGCCGCCGATCTGGGCATCGACAAGGTTCTGGCCGACGTGCTGCCGGGCCAGAAGGCCGAGAAGGTGAAGGCGCTGCAGGCCACGGGCAGACGCGTCGGCATGGTCGGCGATGGCGTCAACGACGCGCCTGCGCTGACCCAGGCCAACGTCGGCTTTGCCATCGGCGCCGGCACCGACGTGGCGATGGAAAGCGCCGATGTGGTGCTGATGAAGAGCGACCCGTACGACATCGTCGGCGCGATCGAGTTGTCCCGGGCTACGGTGCGCAAGATGCACCAGAACCTGTGGTGGGCGGTGGGCTACAACGTGCTCGCGTTCCCATTGGCCGCAGGCGTTCTTTACCCGTTCGTCCTGAGTCCGGAGGTCGCGGCGCTGTCGATGTCGGGCAGTACGCTGATCGTCGCGATCAATGCGCTGATGCTCAAGCGCACCAAGCTGGCGGGCATCCGGCAGCCGGGCAAGAACGCGGCGCCCGAAGCGTCGGGCAGGCACGCACCCCCTGAGGAGCCCAAGGTGCCCGTGGTGCCGGCGAAGGCGTAGCAGCAGGCGGGACGGCTGTGCAGAACCTGCCGCTCGCTGAATCACTGACAGACAGCCGGGAAAGGCACACGCCTTCGCGCTTGCAGTGGTCTGCGAAGGTATTCGTCGTCTGCGGCCTCTGGCTCGTTGGGCTGGGCATCTACTTCCTGTTTCTGCGCCCCGCATTGCTGCCCGAAGACCCGCGCTACATCGGCAGCTCGCTCGAAGCGATTCGCTTTGCCTTGCCCGGCCTGGAGCGATGGCTGAACCACGTGTTCGACGTCATGGGAGGCTTCATGATTGCCACGGGCGCGATCACGGTCCTCGTGGCGTGTCGCATGCTCGCAAGGCGCGAGCGCGGGACCTTTGCAGCCCTGTCCGTGGCGGGCGCGGCAAGCGTCGCCTTGATGAGCGCGACGAACTTCCTGCTGTCCTCGGACTTCCGCTGGCCGCTGCTGCTACCCGCGCTGTTGTGGCTCGCCGGCCTGTTGTGTTACCTGCGCGAAGGTGCTGCTGCACCAACCAACAAGCAAACATCCGCGTGACGGTTGACACCGCGCACACACCGTGTAACCACATCGAGGAACGCATGATGAACAACGGCGACCAATTACAGACCACAGTCGATTCCCTGGTCCAACCCGGCAAGGGCATCCTGGCCGCCGATGAAAGCGGCCCGACGATCGCCCATCGGTTCAAGTCGATCGGCGCCGAGGCCACCGAGGAAAGCCGGCGCGTTTACCGCAGCCTGCTGCTGGCGACGCCCGGGCTCGGCGCGTTCATCAGCGGCATCATCCTGTATGAAGAAACGCTTCTCCAGCGCGCCGACGACGGCACGCCGTTGGCCGAACTGGCTGCGCGCCTGGGGCTCGTGCCAGGCATCAAGGTCGATGCCGGCAAGATCGCGCTCGCCCATGCGCCGGGTGATGAAATCACGCAGGGACTCGACGGGCTTGCGAAGCGCCTTGGCGACTACAAGCGGCAGGGCGCGCGTTTCGCCAAGTGGCGCGCGGTCTACAACGTCTCCGACACGCTGCCGAGCCGGCTGGCGATCGAGGCCAACGCGGACGCGCTGGCCTGCTACGCCGCGATCTGCCAGGACCAGGGCGTGGTACCGATCGTCGAGCCGGAGGTGCTGATGGACGGCGGTCACAGCCTCGAACGCTGCGCCGAGGCGACCGAGGGCGTCCTGCACGAAGTCTTCCAGGCTCTGCGTCGACACCGGGTGGTTCTCGAACACATGCTGCTCAAGCCGAGCATGGTCGTTGCCGGCAAGGACCATGCGCAACCGGCCCGGGTTGCCGAGGTCGCGGCCCGGACAGTCCGGGTGCTGAGGCGAACCGTGCCGGCGGCCGTGCCGGGGATATTCTTCCTGTCTGGCGGACAGACGCCAGCCGAGGCGACCGCCCATCTGGACGCGATCAACCGGCTTGGGCCACAGCCTTGGGTCTTGAGCTTCTCGTATGGGCGCGCCCTGCAGGAGCCGGCCCTGCGGGCCTGGCAGGGGCAGGCCGTCAATGCGCGCGGCGCTCAGGACGCATTGCTCTTGCGAGCGCGATTGAACAGCGCAGCCCGCGAGGGAAGGTACGACGCCGCGATGGAGGCCGCCGGTCAGCTGCCAGAGAAATGAACGCGAGCCACACTGAGCGCATGGTGCCGCTGGTCGAGGTGGCTCCACGCCGCGCTGGATGTGCTCACGGTTTCGGGCCGCAACCGGCTCACAAAGGCTCCGACTGAATCGCCGCGTCCACGATCACTTGCGCGTCCGTCAGAATGCGCTGCAGATGCTCGGGGCCCTTGAAACTCTCGGCGTAGATCTTGTAGATGTCTTCGGTGCCCGAGGGCCGCGCGCCGAACCAGCCGCTGGCGGCGATGACCTTGATGCCGCCGATAGCCCCACCATTCCCCGGGGCCGCGCTCAGCACCCCGTCGATCTTTTCCCCAGCCAACCCGGTGGTGGTGACTTGCCGCGGCGACAGCGCCGCCAACTGCCGCTTCTGAGCCGCCGTGGCAGGCGCTTCCACCCGGTCCGCCACCGGGTTGCCGAATTCATCTGCCAGATCGACATACAGCGCGCCCGGGTCGCGGCCCATGCGCGCGGTGATCTCGGCCGACAGCAGCGCGGCGCTGATGCCGTCCTTGTCGGTGGTCCAGACGGTGCCGTCGCGGCGCAGGAACGACGCGCCTGCGCTTTCTTCGCCGGCAAATCCAAGCGAGCCGTCATGCAGCCCCGCGACGAACCACTTGAAACCGACTGGCGCCTCGTAGAGCCGCCGGCCGAGCCTGGCCGTCACGCCGTCGATCAGCCGGGTGCTGACCACCGTCTTGCCCACCGCGGCGTCCCGGCTCCAATGTGGGCGGTGCTTGAACAGGTAGTCGACGGCCACGGCCAGGTAGTGGTTGGGCGCCAGCAAACCTGCGCTCGGGGTGACGATGCCGTGGCGGTCGTGGTCGGTGTCGCAGGCAAAGGCGATGTCGAAGCGGCTGCGCATGCCGTGCAATCGCTGCATCGCATACTTCGACGATGGGTCCATGCGGATCTTCCCGTCCCAGTCGAGCGTCATGAAGGCAAATGTCGGATCGACCACGTCGCTGACCACGCTCAGGTCGAGCTGGTAGCGCTCGGCGATGGCGGCCCAGTAGTGCACGCCGGCACCGCCCAGTGGATCGACCGCCATCCGCAGCCCGGCATCGCGGATCAAGCCCATATCGATCACGCTGCCCAGATCGCCCACATAACCGTTCAGGAAGTCGTGGCGATGCGTTGTCGCGGCCTGCAGAGCCTTGGCGTGCGAGACGCGCCGCACGCCTTCAAGGCGCAGTTCGAGCAGCCGGTTCGCCGTGGCTTCGATCGCGCCAGTGATGTCCCGACCGGCCGGCCCACCGTGCGGCGGGTTGTACTTGAAGCCGCCATCACGCGGAGGATTGTGTGAAGGCGTGATGACGATGCCGTCGGCCAGCCCGGAGGTGCGTCCGCGGTTGTAACCCAGGATAGCGTGCGAGACCGCCGGGGTCGGCGTTGTTTCGTCGTGTAATGCCAGCATGACCTCAACGCCGTTGGCTGCCAGAACCTGGAGCGCGGTGGCGCAGGCCGGCCGCGACAACGCATGCGTGTCGGCGCCCAGAAAAAGCGGCCCGGTGATCGCGTTGGCCTTGCGGTACCCGCAGATCGCCTGCGTGATGGCCAACACGTGCCATTCGTTGAACGAGCGGTCGAAGGCCGAACCGCGATGCCCCGACGTTCCAAACGCGACACGATTCGC
>JANMYG010000125.1:0-3074 GCA_031381865.1 Betaproteobacteria bacterium
TACATCATGGAACTGGGCCGTGTGGTGGCCGCCGGCACCTGCTCCGAGTTGGCGGCCAAGGACGACGTGCAGGAGTTCTACCTGGGCGGCGCGGGCAGCGCAGCGCGCCAGGACGGACACAAACAGCGCTGGAAGCGGCGCAAGACGTGGAGATGAGCGCCATGCCACAAGCCGACACCAGCGCCGCCGGGGCGTCCCGGGGCGCGGGGACGCCCCCGGTCGGCGGCGCGGGCCACTCGGCGCCCGGCGCGGCGCCGCAGCACCTGCTGGCCTACGGCTTCGAGACGCCGCAGCAGCTGTTTCGCGCACGCTGCCGCGAATGGGCCGCGAGCCCGGCCCTGCGCCACAAGAAGAAGGGCATCTGGGCGTCGACCACCTGGGCCGCCTACTACGACAGCGCGCGTGCGGTCGCGCTGGCGCTGGCCGACCTGGGCCTGAGGCCGGGCGAGGTCATCGCGATCCTTTCGGAGAACCGCCCCGAGTGGCTGTACGCCGACACGGGCGCGCAATGCATGGGCATGCTGAGCGCCGGCATCTACCCCACCTCGTCGCCGCAGCAGGTGCAGTACATCCTCGTTGACGCCGATGTGCGGGTGGTGTTCGTGGAAAACCAGGAGCAGTACGACAAGGTCTGCGCCGTGCGCGCGGCTTGTCCCGCGTTGCAGCGCATCGTGATTTTCGACCTCAAGGGCCTGCGCGGGCTGGCGGACCCGAGGGCGCTTGACTTCGAGCGCCTGCTGGCGCAGGGGCGCGCGTTGGCGCAACAGCATGCGGGCGACTTCGAACAGGCGATCGACGCCCGCCGCCCGGCGGACATCGCGTTCCTGGTCTATACCTCGGGCACCACCGGCGCCCCCAAGGGCGCGATGGTCTCCAACCGCAACCTGGTGTTCCAGATCGGCAGCGTGCAGCAGTACCTGCGCCTGCAGCCGCTGGACCGCACCTTGTCGTTCCTGCCGCTGTGCCACATCGCCGAGCGCATGAGTTCGGTCTACAACCCGCTGGCGCTGGGGCAGATCGTGCATTTCCCCGAAAACGCCGGCACCGTGTTCAACGACCTGCGCGAGGTCGCGCCGCATGTGGTGTTCGGGCCGCCGCGGTTCTGGGAAAAGTTGTACTCCCAGGTCACGCTGTACATGCAGGACGCGATACCCCTGGCGCGCCACGTCTACGCGCAGGTGCTGGCGCAGGGCGCGGCGCTGGCGCAGGCGCGGCTGGACGGCGCACCGGTCACCGGCTGGCGCGCGGCGCGTCATGCCGTGCTGCAGAAACTCGTGTTGTCGAACCTGCGCAGTTTTCTGGGCCTGCAGAACATCAAGACCGCCATGACGGGCGCGGCGCCGGTGCCGCCCGACCTGCTGCGCTGGTACATGGCGGTGGGCATCGACCTGCTGGAGGCCTTCGGCATGACCGAGACCTGCGGTTTCTGCACCTCGATGCCGCCGGACCGGATCCGCATCGGCAGCGCCGGCGTGTGTGCGCAGGGCACCGAGATCCGCCTGGGCGCCGACGACGAGGTGCTGGTGCGCGGCCCGAACGTCTTCGCCGGTTACTGGAAGCTGCCGGAAAAGACCGCCGAAGCCATCGACGCCGACGGCTGGCTGCACACCGGCGACTGCGGCGAGATCGACGCCGACGGTTACCTGCGCATCAAGGACCGACTCAAGGACATCATCATCACCTCGGGCGGCAAGAACATCACGCCCAGCAACATCGAGAACCACCTCAAGTTCAGCCCCTACGTGTCCGACGCCGTCGTCATCGGCGACGGCCGCAACTACCTGACCTGCCTGGTCATGATCGACCAGGACACGGTGGCCAAGTTCGCCCAGGACCGGCAGATACCGTACACCGACTTCGCCAGCATGACGCGCGCACCGGCGGTCGTGGCGCTGATCGAGGCCGAACTCGCACAGGTCAACACCAGGCTGGCGCGCGTGGAGCAGATCAAGGACTTCCGCATCATTGCGCAACTGCTGACGGCAGAGGATGATGAACTCACCCCGACCATGAAGCTCAAGCGCAAGGTGGTTGCCAGCAAGTACGCCGATCTGATCGCGGCCATGTACCGCACCAATTGATCTTTCCCAAATTGATGATATGTCGATGTCCGTTCGTGTCAATGTCCGTTCGTGTCAATGTCCGCTCGTGTCAATGTCCGCTCGTGTCAATGTCCGCTCGCCCTGAGCCTGTCGAAGGGCTCGCGAGCCCTTCGACAGGCTCAGGGCGAACGGTGTCTTGAATATCGAAGACCTCTATAGTTTTGTGTATCGGGCCGCCGGCCCATTTTTCAAGAAGGAGACCGAGATGTTCAAGAGATTCAAATTCACGCTGCTTGCCGCGGTGTTGTCGGCCGGTGTGGCCACGGCTGCCGGCGCCGCCGGCGTCAGCGACAAGGAGATCGTGCTGGGCACGCACCTGGACCTGTCCGGTCCCGTGGCGGCCGGCATGCCGAGCATCCGCAACGGCATGCAGATGCGGCTCGACGAGGCCAACGACGCCGGTGGCGTGAACGGGCGCAAGTTCCGCCTGGTGGTGGAGGACAACGGCAGCCAGCCGCAGATGGCGGTGCGCGCCATCGACAAGCTGCTGCGCAAGGACGAGGTGTTCGCGATCGTCAACGCCTTCGGTTCCGGGCCGAACGCGGCGGTGGTCAAACGCGCGGTCGACGAAGGCGCGCTCTATTTCGCACCCTGGGGCGCATCGTCAATCATCCGCAGGACGGCCGCCGACAGCCCGTTGCTGTTCACCACCACACCCAACTACGACACCATCATGAACACCGGGGTGACGTGGATGATCGACACCTACAAGCCCGCGAAGGTCGGTTACATCTACCAGGAAGGCCCGCTCGGCGCGCTGATGGGTGAAGGGGTCAAGAAGGCGCTGGCGGCCAAGGGCATGGCCTACGCCGCCGAGGCCGGCTACAAGGCCGGCGACATCGACTTCTCGTCGCAGGTGGCGCGCATGAAGGCCGCCGACGTGGACCTGATCGTGATCGCCACGGTGACGCGCGAGACAATCGGCATCATGGCCGAGGTCAAGAAGCTGGGCTGGAACAACGTCCGGGTCCT
>JANMYG010000178.1:0-2553 GCA_031381865.1 Betaproteobacteria bacterium
GCCGCCACGTAGCTGTCCCAGGACTGGACCATCTCGGCTTCGCTGACGCCGGCCTTCGCCAGCACGTCGGCGCGGTAGAGCAGGGTGCCGGGGCCGATATCGGTCGGTGCGGCGACCACGGCACCGCGGCGGCTGGTGGCCTGCGCAAACGCGTAGGGCACGTAGCGCGACTGGAACTGGCGGATGTTGTAGGGCGCTCGCGACAGGTCTTCGAGCCCGCCGCCCTGGGCGAAGCGGCCGACGTAACCGACCTCGAGCGCCATCACGTCGGGCAGGTAGAACGAGGTCGACAGGGCCGTCGTCATGGCCGTGTGGTGGTCGCTGAACTGCCGGCTCACCACCTTGACGTCGACCGTGGGATGCAGGCGTTTCCATTGCGGAATGGCGGAGCGCACGATCTCGTCGACGGCCGGGAACGCGGCCACGGTGAGGGTTTGCTGCGCCTGCGCGCCGCACAGCAGCAGCGCGAACAGGCCGATGCCGACCCAAGACCGGCCAGGTCTGAACCACTGAGTCGTCATTCCCATCCGAGCCCCCACGTGTCGATCTGGCTACCACCTGCGCAGCATACGGCCAGAACGGACCGTGATGAAAGCGCTTTCAGAAAATGATTATAGGGGCCGGTTGTGGAGCGCTGGACTAGGGTAATCCCGCACGCGGAGCGGCCACTCATTGCCGATGCGGTGACTGGACAATTTCCGATCAAGCCTGTCGAAGCCACTCGGCCCTTCGACAAGCTCAGGGCGAACGGTTTATAGCTTCGTACGTGCCGGAGACTCAGGTGACCAGTCTCCGGCCGGACTCGCGCGCGATGACGCGCGGCGGTGGAATCTGCGCCGTTGGTTTGGTGCCGGCCAAAAGCTGCAGCATGGCCGACGCCGCCAACTGGCCGAGTTCGTAGGCCGGCTGGTGCACCGTGGTCAAGGGAGGAATGGCATAGACCGAGGTCGGCAGGTCGTCGAAACCCACCAGCGACACGTCTTCCGGAACACGCAGGCCGCGCCGCTGCAGCCCGAGGGTGACGCCACACGCCATCTGGTCGTTGGCCGCGAATATGGCGGTGAATTTGCGCTGGCTGTCGAGCAGGCGCGACACCGCCAGCAGTCCGCTGACCTCGTGGTAGGCGCCCGGTACCACCAGGGCGAGATCGTAGGGGATGCCGGCCGCCTCGAGCGCGGCGCGGTATCCGCGCTGGCGTTCGATGGCATCCGCGTGGTCCGGGTCGCCGGTGATGAAAGCGATGTCACGGTGCCCGAGCGAAATCAGATGCTGGGTGGCGAGGCGTCCGCCTTCGAAGTTGTCGAAATTCAGCGAGAACAGGCCCGGCGCCTTCAGCGTGCGGCCCGTCACCACCACCGGGACCGTCCTGGCGCACGCCTTGAGGGCCTGGTCGGGCAGCCGGCCGGTCAACACGATAATGCCGTCGACCCGCCGCGCGCGCAGCACCTCGATGCAGCGTGCTTCGGCCTCGGCATTCCAGTTGCCGTTGACGAACAGTGCGCTGTAGCCGGCCGGATCGAGCTGGTCCTGGATGCCGCGCAGGGCGACGCCGTAAAACGGGCTGTCGATGGCTTGCGTTATCACGCCGATGCTAAGCGTGCGGCCACCGGCCAGGCCGCGCGCCACCGGATTGGGCACGAATCCCAGCCGGGTTATGGCTTCGTCGATGGCCTTCTTCTTGGCCTCGCTGACGACCGCGGTGCCGTTGAGAACGCGTGACACCGTGCTCGGGGAAACCCCTGCAGCGCGGGCCACGTCGTCGAGCTTTACCACCGTGGCGCGGCTGCCTTTTGGTAGCTTGACAGCCTTGCGCGCGCTGGCCGATTTCTTCATGGAAGTCCCTGATTTGGTCAGCAACGAGTATAAGCAGCGCAATTCGGACCTCGGCTCCGGACACATGCGCGGCGTGAACCGGGGCCCGGCTCACGTCCCGAACGTCGTCCCGCACATCGTCGCGCACGCGGCTGAGTGCGCAACCCGCTTGGCCAAAGCCGTGAAATGGGCGCAACCAACTGTCGTTTTCCGGCCTATGGGCGGCTTGCCGTGCCAAAGCGGGTCACGGACAATGCGACCCATCGCCACCGACAAGGCGCAAAAATGGGAGTCCCGATGCTTGTTGCCCCCCATCCTCACAACGAGCCGGCACGCTTGGCGGCGCTGCTTGCGCTCGAGGTTCTCGACACCGGCCCGGAGGCCGAGTTCGATGCCCTGGTGCGCGCGGCGTCGCTGGTCTGCGGCACGCCGATTTCGCTGATCAGCCTGATCGACACCGAACGCCAGTGGTTCAAGGCGAACGTAGGGTTGCCCGGAGTCTCCGAGACACCGCGTGATGTGGCCTTTTGCTCGCACGCGATCCTCGGTGACGGCCTGTTCGAGGTGGCGGATGCCAGCCTGGACCCGCGTTTTGCGGACAACCCGCTGGTCACGGGCCAACCCGACATCCGCTTTTATGCCGGCGCGCCGCTCAGGCTCAGCGACGGCAGTCAGGTCGGTACCTTGTGCGTGATCGACCGCCAGCCGCGCGAGCTCAGCGAGACCCAGCGCGAGGTCTTG
>JANMYG010000204.1:0-1737 GCA_031381865.1 Betaproteobacteria bacterium
CGCTCGAGCGCCTCCTTGGTTTCACTGATCAGGCGCACGTTCTCGATCGCGATCACGGCCTGGTCGGCGAAGGTCTTGAGCAGGTCGACCTGGCGTTGTGGCGTTTCGCCCGGGTCGGGCCAGGCCAGCGAGATCACCCCCACTGGCAAGCCGTCCTTGAGCATCGGCGCCGCGAGCATCCGGCGCCAGTTGCCGGCATTCGCCGTATGTTTCGGGTAGTCCGGGTCGGTTTGTGTATCGACAATGGAGAGCACCCGTCCGGACGCGATGACGCGACCAGTCAAAACCGCCGGGTCCGGCGGCCCCGGGTACAGGCTGTGCGCATCCTCGATCGCGGCGACCGACCAGTTGCGATGGGCGGCCAGATGCAACAGCCTGCCGTCGAACCGGAACACCGCCGACATCGGGCTGCTGAACAAGCGCTTGGCGCTGTCCATGATGGCCTCGAACACCGGCATCACGTCGGTCGGCGACTCGCTGATCACCCGCAGCACCTCGCTGATGGCGGTCTGGTACTCCAGCGCTTCCGTCACCTCGGCAGTGCGCTCCTCGACCTGGGCCAAAGCGTCCTTGGTCTCATTGATCAGGCGCGCGTTTTCGATCGCGATCACCGCCTGGTCGGCAAAGGTCTTGAGCAGCTCGCGCTGCTTTTGCGGCGTGGCACCGGGGTCGGGCCAGGCCACCACGATGGCGCCAACCGCCGCGCCATCCTTGAGCATGGGCGCACCGATCATGCGCCGCCATGAGCCCGCACTGGCAGTCACCGGGTCGTAGTCCGGGTCGGCATGGGTGTCTTCCACCACCTGCGGTTGCCCGGACAGGATCACTCGGCCGCTCAACATCTCGCGGTGCGGGGGCGCCGGGTAGTGCCGGCTCGCATCGTCCATCGATGCCTTGGACCAACCCTTGGTGGCCACCAGATGCACCAGGTGGCCGTCGTACCGGAAAACGGCGGAGATGGGCGAGCTGAACAGGCGCCTCGCGCTGTTCATGATGGCTTCGAAAACCGGCGTCACGTCGGTCTGCGACTCGCTGATCACGCGCAGCACCTCGCTGATGGCGGTCTGGTATTCGAGCGCTTCCGTCACCTCGGTGGTGCGCTCGGCCACCTTGCGCTCCAGCCCGGCGTAGGACTCGCGCAGTTGCCCGCTCATGTGGTTGAACTGGTCGGCCAGGCCTTCGAGTTCGTCGCCGGTCCGAATGTCGATCTTCTGGTCCAGCTCGCCCGCGCCGATGCGTCGCGCACCCTCGTCGAGCGTGCGGATCGGGCGCACCATGCTGCGCGCCAGCGCCGACGCGGCCACGGCCGAGAACACCAGCCCGGCCAGCAGCAGCAGCCCGGTGCGCAGGATCGACGCATTGGTCTTGGCATACACCTCGGCCACCGGTTGCTCGACGAACACCTTCCAGTCGAGCGGCTCGATCGGCGCCACCGAGGTCAGCACCGCCACACCGGCCAGGTCCACCGACTCCATCGCCGGCGCATCGGCGTTACGCACGCCGGCGGCGGCCTTGACATGCGGCAGCGCGGACAAATTGGTCTTGCGCAGCACCAGGCCGATGTCCGGGTCGGCGACCAGCAGGCCGGTGCTGTCGACCACGTAGGCCTTGCCCTTGTCGCCGATCTTGATGCGCGAGACCACGTCCCAGATGAACTTGAGGTTGACCTCGGCCACCGTCACCGGGCTGTTCGGCCCGCCCGAGCGCGTGGCCACGGTCATGTAGGGCTCGGTCTCC
>JANMYG010000288.1:0-5245 GCA_031381865.1 Betaproteobacteria bacterium
CATTGACTTGTCATCAATTTGGGAAAGATCAATAGCTTCGACCCTTCGACTGGCTCAGGACGGGCCAAGCTCAGCCCGAGCGGATCTTGCCGATCGAACGAAATTTGGCACGGCGCCACGCCGGAAACACGAGCGCCGGGCACACTACAGCGGCCACGCGCATGCCGTCGGAGCCGTCAGCGCAGCAGCGCCAGCACCCCGCGCGGCAGCTGGTTGGCCTGGGCCACCATGGCGGCGCCAGCCTGCAGCAGGATCTGCTTGCGCGACAGCGCGGCGGTCTCAACGGCGAAGTCAGCGTCGACGATGCGCCCGCGGCTGGCCGACAGGTTCTCGCTCGTGTTCTGCAGGTTGCCCATGGCCGATTCGATACGCGACGCCTGGGCGCCGATCAGCGCACGCTGGTGGTTGACGTAATCCAGCGCGCGGTCGACCGCCACGATCGCCTGGGCCGGCGACCGGGTCACGTCGAGCGTGTTGCGCAGTCCCATGGCGCTCAGGCCGATCGCCCCCACACGCGTCTCCAGCGTCTGGTTGGCATTGGCGCCGACCTGCAGCAGTCTGGCGCTGGTGGAACCGCTCGATTTGGCGATGGTCTCGAAGTTTTCACTGAAGCCTTCGAGTACGTCCGTGCCGGACTTGCTGCCGGTATTGGGTACGCTGCTGGCGGCGGTCTTCTCGGCTCCGGCGTCCACATCCAGGCCGCCGATGGCGCCGGTGTCGGCATTGGCCAGATTGAAGGTGCCGATGAAGGCGGCGCCGCCCGCGGCAAACTGGGTCTTGAAGTCGGCCGCGCTGGCGAACTGCCCCTGCGATGCGTTGGCCAGCGCCTGGTCGAGGGTCGAGCCGGCGTTGGTGTTGAGGTAGGCCAGCACATCCTTCACGCCCGCGCCGCCAGCGGCCTTGATGCGGCTGTGCAGGTAGCGCACGGCGGAGTAACTCGACGAGTAGAACTCGCTGGTGTTGGACGGCCCGTTGATGGCAGCCACCACCGCCGCCACGCCCACATTGGCGATGTCGCCCTGCACACGCTCGTCGGCACCCTGAATGAATTCGGCCGTGCCTTCCGCAAACCACAGGTTGTTGCCGGTGATGTCCTGCCAGTTGGTGGCGCGCGCCATCACGGCGTGCACCATTTCGTGCGCGATGACGCGGTCGTTGTAATACGGGGCGCTGCCACCGTCGGGCAGGTTCGGCGGCGAGAAATCAGCCAGGTCGACCTGCAGCAGCAGGTTGGTGCCGCGCCCCTGGGCGTCGAACCCGGCCACCTGCACATAGGCCGCGACACCACCGGCGTTGTCGCTGAAGCCGGTGTAGCGGATATCCAGCGCCGCGCCGTCGGACTGGATGCCGTACAGCGTGCGGATCAGCTGCTCGCTGTTTTCCAGCCAGCTGCCCACACTGGTCAGGCCATCGAACACCGCCAGCTGGTTTTCGTCGCCCACGGCACTGGCCTGGCTGGGGTCGAACACGTTCATGCCGTTGAACTGCGCGACGCCGGCCGAGCGGTCGATCTCGGCCGCCAGTTGCGACACTTCGGCCTGCATCGCCTGGCGGTCGTTGGCGCTGTAGCTGCCATTGGCCGCCTGCACGGCCAACTCGCGGATGCGTTGCAGGTTGGCCGCGACACCGGCCAGCGCGCCTTCGGCGGTCTGCAGCATCGACACCCCGTCGTTGGCGTTGCGCGCAGCCTGGTTCAGGCCGCGGATCTGGCTCGTGAAGCGCTCGGACACGGCCATGCCGGCGGCGTCGTCGCGCGCGCTGTTGATGCGCAGGCCCGACGACAGCCGCTGGATCGACGTGGCGATCTCGCCCTGCGCGGTGCTCAGGTGGCGCTGCGCGTTCAGCGAATTCAGGTTGGTGTTGATGCTCAACGCCATGGCATGGTCCGAGGTTCCCCGAGGGTTCGGGCGCGCCGCACCGCGGCACTGCGCCCACACCGGCAAAATAGTCCGGCGCTGTTCGGTCCTTATCGGCGTGCCACCGGAGAACTGTTGGATTTTCTCGGCGCGGGCGCGGGCATCCTCCATCCGGGGGAAGACACGCCGGACACACGGCGTCAGGATGCCCCTGCCGACATGATCGGCCGGTTTTCCGGGATTGTTCGCAACCGAAAAGCCGGCCGGCATGGCGCGCCGGGAGCTCCGATTCCGGATTCCCGCTGTCCACCATCACATCCAGGAGTCACCATGAAAAAACTGCTTTCTCTGCTCGCCATCGGCATCGCGCTGTCATGCGGAGTTGCGCGCGCCCAGGAAAAGGCCAGGACACCACAACAAAACAAGATGGCCATGTGCAACAAGGAGGCCACCGGCAAGACCGGCGACGAACGCAAGGGGTTCATGAAAACCTGCCTTGGCGCCGGCAAGGAGATGCGGCAAAGCCGGATGAAAACCTGCAATGCAGAGGCCAGCGGCAAGCGGGGCAACGAGCGCAAGGCCTTCATGGGCGAGTGCCTGAAGAAGGCCTGACACCGCGCCGCCGGTCCGCCGCGGCCGGCAGACCACCGCGGGCGCCGCACGGCGGCAGCTCCCGGCGGCGCCGACCAATTCACAGGTCGAAGGCCGCCGGGAAATGCCTTTCGTCGACCAGCCTCGCGCCCGCGGCGACCCCGACCGCATGCAGCTTGTCCATGTTTTCGGGCTTGTCCATGGCTGCCAGTCCGGTCACGTCCGCATCTTTCCAATCCAGTCCGAGATGGTCGCGGAACCAGTCGGCCTCGAAACTCACGTTGTAGCGCAGGTAACTCAGGCGCGCCGCGGCGCCCAGCGCCGGCTCGACCTTGCCGATCTCGCGGTCGATGTCGCGCGCGGTGGGGCTGTGCGAGAGCCACTGCATGACCGTCTCCACCATGTCGCCGCAGTCGTCCATGATCGAGGCCAGCGCGCGCATCGCATGCGCCAGCGAGACCGCGGCCAGACCTTCGGATACACCGACGTCCGCACTCTGGCGACCGGTGCCCAGCGAAACGACGAGCAGCTGGTCGGCGCCCATTTCCCAGTTGAAGTTGTAGCCCGTGATCGTGGCCATCAACACCAGGGCCAGCGCCGGATTGTTGGAGGTACTGATGCCGCCATCGACGAACTCTCCGACCACACCCTTCAAGCCCCGCTTCGTGTCGCCGTTCTTGATGGTGATCTTCTCCGGCGCGAAGAAATAGGGCGCGGCAGTGCTGGCGCGCACCACCTTCCACAGCGGGTACTCGCCGTTCGGGATGGTGGTCGAATTGCCGCGCAGCTTGAAATACCGGGCCGCCGGATTGTTGCTCAGCGGCCATGGGCTGCCGGTATCCATGCGTTTGCTCATCACCATCAGCCCGGTCCTGAAATCGCCGCTCGCCAGCGTGCGGTCCTTGAACAGCGCCTTGAGCGCCGTCGCCACGTTGCTGGCGTCGTATTTCTGCCGGATCGCGCCGACGCGGAACAAGCTGCGTTTGAAGGTCGCCGCTCCCAGGTCGAAGTAGTGGTCGCGCACCTCCTGCGCGCTCATGCCCAGGCTCAGGCCGGCGGCGATGATCGAGCCGGTCGAGGTGCCGCCGATCAGGTCGAAGTAGTCGGAGAGGCGGAATTTCGGATCGCCGCCGGCACGCTCGCGCAGGATGTCCTCGACGCGCTGCAGCATTCCCGCCGTCAACAGGCCGCGAATGCCGCCGCCGTCGAGGGCGAGGATGCGCTTGGGTTTGCACGCCGGATCGAGGTGTTGCTGGAACGTGCGATAACTTGGCATTGGGTACTCCCTTGCTGGTGTGACCGGATTCGACATGTGCCGCGCAGGTATGCAAGGCCACTTTAGCGCGGGTCGGTGGAAAATCCAATAGCGGCGCATTGCCGGTCGTCCCGGCGCACAGCAGCGCTTGGTCGCATCAGGTTGCGCATCGGCCCGCGTGCCGGTGCCGGCCGGCCCGGCAGGCGCGTATCGCCCAGCCGATTCGGCGGCGTTCGGCTACCCGTTGGGCTGCCTTTTGTGGCACGCTCTACATGGCGGCGCATGGCCGGCGCGCGCCGGCGACTCGACTCGGCCGAGGGAGAACCCCATGCGCGCATTTTTCGTACGACCTTTCGGCAGCAAGGACGGCATCGATTTCGACCAGGTCGAGCGGGCGCTGATCCGGCCGGCGCTGGAGCGGCTGCGCACGCAGTACGGCTTGGCCATCGACGGCGGCACGACCGGCGAGTTCATGCGCCAGGGCAACATCCGCGAAGACATGTTCCGCCTGCTCGTTACGGCCGACCTCGTGGTGGCCGACGTGTCGATCCACAACGCCAACGTGTTCTACGAACTCGGCATCCGCCATGGATTGCGCCAACAGCACACCTTCCTTCTGCGCGCGGCGGGAACCGAAGCCAGGTACCCGTTCGACCTGCAGACCGACCGCTACTTCAGTTACGACCCGACCCACCCGGAGGCCGGCGTAGTAGGGCTCACCGCCGCGCTGCGCTCGACGCTGAACGCGGACGCCAGGTTCAAGGACAGCCCGGTGTTCCAGTTGTTGCCCAACCTCAAGCCGCATGAGCGCGCCGTGCTGATGCCGGTGCCGCGCGATTTCCAGGAGGAAGTCCGGCTGGCGCAGGCCGGCGGCAGGCGCGGCGACCTGCGCCTGCTGGCCGAAGAGGCCCAGGGCTTCGAATGGGAATCCGAGGGGCTGCGCCTGGTGGGCAACGCCCAGTTCAAGCTCAAGGCCTTCGCCGGCGCCCGGGAAACTTTCGAGGCGCTGCGCAAGGCAGATCCGGCCGACGTGCAGGCCAACCTGAGGCTGGGCACGATCTGCCAGAAGCTCGCCACCAAGGCGTCGCCCACCGAGCGCGAGGGCCTGCTCACACGCTCCGACCTCGCGATCCGCCGCGCGCTCGAATGCGCGTCGACACCCGCCGACCGTGCCGAGGCGTATTCATTGCTCGGCAGCAATGCGAAGACACGCTGGCTCGACGACTGGCGCGAAGCCGCTGCGGCCACACGCGGCAGCGCCGCGCTGGGCTCGGCGCATCTTGGCAGTGCACTGGAGGCATACCTCAGCGCCTATGCGCAGGATCTGGCCGGTTATTACCCCGGCGCCAATGCGCTGGCCCTGCTCAAGGTCCAGGGCGCGCTGGCGCAGACGGAACCCGATACCTGGGAAGCAGCGTTCGACGATTCCGACAAGGCCCGCAACGCGCTCGCCGACCGCGAAGCCTGCGGCAAGCGGATCGCGGCTGCGCTGAACCTGCGCCTGGGGCTCGATTCCGTGCTCGGCGTCAAACAGGACGAAAGC